>NZ_JACJDS010000044.1:0-41948 GCF_014163635.1 Pseudoalteromonas sp. SR44-8 | reverse complement strand
CTTTACTCTCGCTAACTTTACTTTCGCTAACTTTTATAACTCCAAAAACAAAAAACCCAGCAGAAGCTGGGTTTTTGAAATTCTTGATAACGTAAATATTAACGTTTTGAGAACTGTGGACGCTTACGCGCTTTCTTAAGACCCACTTTCTTACGTTCAACTTTACGTGCATCACGAGTAACGAAACCTGCTTTACGAAGTTGTGGACGTAGTGACTCGTCAAACTCCATAAGTGCACGAGTGATACCGTGACGGATAGCACCAGCTTGACCAGTAGTACCACCACCAGCAACGGTGATGTAAAGATCAAACTTTTCAGTCATATCAACAAGCCCTAAAGCTTGACGAACAACCATGCGTGCTGTTTCGCGACCAAAATACTCTTCTAAAGAGCGATTGTTGATTACGATGTTACCAGTGCCTGGGCGTAAGAATACGCGAGCACTTGAACTTTTACGACGACCTGTACCGTAGTATTGATTTGCCATGTTAGTGCTCCTTAAATGTCTAGAACCTGAGGCTGTTGTGCAGCATGGTTGTGCTCAGTACCTGCGTAAACTTTAAGTTTACGGTACATTGCGCGGCCTAAAGGACCACGTGGCAACATGCCCTTAACAGCCTTCTCGATGATCATTTCAGGCTTTGCAGCTTGAAGTTTATCAAAAGTAGTAGACTTAAGACCACCTGGGAAACCAGAGTGAGCATAGTACACTTTATCTTTGAACTTGTTACCAGTTACAGTAACTTTCTCCGCGTTGATAACGATGATGTAATCACCAGTATCTACGTGTGGAGTGTACTCAGCTTTGTGCTTACCGCGTAGGCGATGAGCGATTTCAGTAGCGATGCGACCTAAAGTTTTACCTTCAGCGTCAACTACGTACCAGTCACGTTTTACTGTTTCTGGTTTAGCAACAAACGTTTTCATTTATAAAAATCCAATGTTTTTCAATTAAAACCACAGGTAATTATTATTAATTACCGCTCTAAATGTTTGCTCCAACCCCTTCGAGTTTAAGACTTTTGCGCCATTCAAAAGAGGCTAATCTAATGAAGGCAATAGAACGCAACGTGGCAGACGCGGGAGTATACCAGCACTTTTATCACATTGCTACTCGACGGTTGTTTTTTCCACAAGAAAATTGTTCTATCAGCTATCAAAACTTTGTCCCTATCAACTTAAGAGTCAAGAAAATATTCTCTTTACCTGACGGCTGACGGCTGACGGCTGACGGCTGACGGCTTATAACTTACAGCTACATTAAACCAAATGCTCTCTTGCTAGGTACTCTAACGACTGCATTTCTTGCAATCGACTAATACAACGTCTGAACTCAAAGTTAAGGTTGCCTTGCGTGTAGAGTTCCGTAATAGGTTTTTCAGCAGAAATAATAAGTGTGACGTGGCGTTCGTAAAACTCATCGACTAACGCAATAAAGCGTCTGGCGGCATCGTCGTTATTTTGGCCAAGCTGTTTTACGTTCGATAAAATAACAGTGTTATATAAACGGCTTATTTCCATATAATCGACTTGGCTACGTGCGGTTTCACACAACTGAGAGAAATCAAACATCACAATACAATCAGCGACCTTACGGGTTTTGATCATTCGCCCTTCGATTTCGATGGGGTGATCGAGTTTACCCGGCTCTGGAGATAACTTATCAAAATACTCAAACAGATTTTTATCGGCTTGTTCATCTAGTGGGCTATGAAATATCTCTGCTTGCTCTAAAGTACGCAATCGGTAATCAATGCCAGAATCCACATTCACAATCTCAGTGTTTGCATTAACAAGTGCGATTGCAGGTAAAAAGCGAGCACGCTGCAAACCATTTCGATATAACTCATCAGGTATAATGTTAGACGTTGCCACTAACACAATGCCGCGCGCAAATAAGGCTTCCATTAAACCACCAAGCAGCATGGCATCAGTAATGTCTTGCACAAAAAATTCGTCAAAGCAGATAATGTCGGTTTCAGCTTTAAAAATATCAGCCACAACTTCTAAGGGGTTAGCAGTTTTGTCTAATTTTTTTAGCTCTTCGTGAACACGGTGCATAAAACGATGAAAATGCACGCGCATCTTGCGTGTTCCCGGCAGCGCCTCATAGAAGGTATCAACCAAATAGGTTTTACCACGCCCTACTCCCCCCCAAAAATACAAACCTTTTATAGGCGCCGTGCTATTTTTATTAAATAGTTTAGAGAACCAGCCTCTAGCTGCGGGCTTTTGTGCTGTTAAGTCATCGAAGAGCCTTTGTAGATGACGTACTGCATTTTCTTGCGCAGCATCGTAAACAAAGTCTTCACGCTGTAAATCTTGTTGGTACTTTTGCCAAGGAGTCATAGATAGTTACAATAAAACACGGTTTAATTTACGCAATATGTTAACACGCATCGTAACTCGGGGTATATTAGCAGCAACAGGATTTATTCTTGAGTACGCAATCTAGGCGTTATTTTATTTTTATGTATTAATTCCCAAAGGGGTAGAATCATGGGTACAGTTACTTGGATCGGCATTATTGTTATTGTGGCAGTAGCTGCATTTTTCCTTGGCGCCTTCGTCACTAAAAAGCAATTTAAGCAAGATGAATTAGAGCAACAAGCAGAACAAGCTAAAAATGCATTAGAGCAATACCGTCAAGATGTTGCAGATCATTTAGCAAGCACTGGTAGACTCGTCAACAAAATGAAAGACAACTACGACCAATTGTTAAATCATGTTGATGAAACTAACAAGCTGCTACTAGCTGATAAAAAACAGCATCCTAACGAACCATTTTTTTCTAAAGAAACGACTGAGCAGCTACAGCGCTCACTAAAGGAACGCCAAAGTGACCGTTCATCGGCACATGCTCAACCTGCTGATTATGTATCAGGTGAATCAGGCTTATTCGCCGGCGAACCAAAAGTAGCCGAGCCGGACAAAGTTTAATTAAGGTTTCAGAAATTTCTAAAGCTTCTTGATGAACTTTTTTTTGACCCCATAGTCTGTTTATAAAGCAGCTTATGTTTTACATGCATTTCAAAACATTCTAAAGAGCGAACCTACTTTAAAATGTTTTGAACTAAATTGATAAAAGGCTGCTTATGCAGCCTTTTTTGTTTGTGCTTTTTCCTGTGATGTGGAGTAAACCCTGACTATGAAAATGAAATTATCGTTAATCAGTGCAGCAATGTTATCTGCCAGTTTATTATTAACCCCTGCAGTATCAATGGCTAAGATGCCTATCGCAGTCAATGGTCAACAATTACCGACGTTAGCGCCGATGCTAGAACAAATAACACCAGGCGTTGTTAGTATCCAAGTCTCCGGTTCAAAGGAAGTCCGTCGTCGCGCTGATCCGCTTGATTTCTTTTTTGGCAATCCGCAACCGCGTAGCCAAAAGCGTGAATTTAGTGGTTTAGGCTCAGGCGTTATTATTGACGCCAAAGAAGGCTATGTCGTTACCAATAACCACGTAGTTCAAGATGCTGAAAAAATGTTGGTTACTCTTGAAGATGGTCGTGAATACGAAGCAACTAAAATCGGTAGCGATAAAGAATCAGACATCGCGTTATTAAAAATTGATGCCGAGGATTTAGTCGCCGTTAAACTGGCAAACTCAGATCAACTACGAGTGGGTGACTTTGCAGTAGCGATTGGTAACCCATTTGGTTTAAGCCATACTGTTACCTCAGGGATTGTTAGTGCGCTGGGCCGTAGTGGTTTAAATATTGAAGGTTATGAAGATTTTATTCAAACCGATGCTGCAATTAATCAAGGTAACTCAGGTGGTGCGTTAGTTAACTTAAACGGTGAGCTAATTGGTATTAACACGGCCATTTTAGGTGCATCGGGTGGCAATGTTGGTATCGGCTTTGCGATTCCATCCAATATGATGAAAAATCTCGTTGACCAAATTATTGAACATGGTGAAGTACGCCGTGGCTCACTAGGTATTTCTGGGCGCCCACTGGATGCTGGCCTTGCTAAAGCACAACAGCTTGATGTAAAACAAGGCGCTTATGTTATGCAAGTAATGGATGATTCTGCCGCCAGTGAAGCGGGGATTAAAGCAGGTGACGTAATTATTAGTATTGATGGTAGTGAGATCAGCGGCTTCCATGAACTGCGCAGTAAAATCGCCACGCTAGGTGAAGGCAGAAAGGTAAAATTAGGCATTTATCGTGATGGTAAAGTGCAAACCGTTAAAGTTACCCTTGATGGCGCATCAGCACTAACCGCAGCCGGTGATGAACTACATCCAGCCTTCCAAGGTGCAACTCTTGAAAACACCCAAAAGAATGGTAATAAAGGGGTTGAGGTGACAACTGTTGATCCGCGCTCACCAGCGGCTAGAGTAGGCCTTGAAGAAGGCGACGTGGTAATGCAAGTAAACCGTCAGCGTGTTGAAACAATTAGTGACATGAATAAGATCATCGAAAATACTAAAGGTAACATCGTACTTGGAGTACAACGCGGTCGTGAGTCGGTATTTGTTTTAATCCAATAAAATAAATATTAGGTAAATAACATAAATAATAGCAGTGGTACTTGCCGCTGCTATTTTTTTTGTGCCATCATTAGAAGATCGCTCATTAAGAATAAGAAAATTGTGCTGAAATTTTTTAAGTTTGTCCTTCCCCCGCTATTTGCCGGACTCGGTATCGCATTTTTGGTAGTATTTTTTAGCCCAAATATGCGTGCAACGCTGTTACCCAATGTACCCTTACCAAGTGCTATGAGTATTGACCATTTGAGCTTTGCCGATGCAGTACAGCGCGCAGCGCCATCTGTTGTGACAATCATTTCTGAGAGCATTTCAAAGGAACCTCGTTATAAACGGCAAAACACCGTGCAAGAACTTGGCTCCGGTGTAATCATGTCAAGTGATGGCTATATTCTTACCAACTATCATGTGATTAATAATGCTGATCAAATTATGGTGCTGCTTACTGATGGCCGCCGTTATTTTGATGTTCAGCTCATCGGCTTTGATACCATCACCGACTTAGCACTGTTGAAAATTAACGTGGAGCATTTGCCCGTTATTCCAATTAGTGAGCGTTTTACGCCACGTGTGGGCGATGTGGTACTGGCGATTGGTAATCCGCTTAATTTAGGACAAACAATCACCCAAGGGATCATCAGTGCCACGGGTAAACAAAAAATTACCGATAGTCCTTACAATAGCCTACTACAGATGGATGCGGCAATTAATGTCGGCAATTCAGGTGGCGCGCTAGTAAACTCTAACGGTGACTTGGTTGGGATCACCTCTGCACAATTTAAAACCCGAGAGAACCTCGATATCCAAGGCATATTCTTCGCAGTACCTTACTCATTAGCAAAAGAGGTAATGGATAAACTGATCCGTCATGGCCGTGTTGTACGTGGTTATTTGGGCTTCACCGGTACTGCCGTTGATAGTACGGGTAAAGAAGTTAGCGATAAATTCACCCCTGTTGCGGGCTTGCGTATAACCAATCTAGATCCATTAGGTCCAGCATGGCAAGCTGGTATTAAAGAACAAGATATTGTGATTAAAATTGCCGGTGAAGATGTCACTAACCCTCAAAAAACCTTGACCACAATTGGTAATTCAGAGCCGGGGCATGAAATAGAGTTTGAACTTTATCGAAGCGGAGAAGTACTAAAAGTGATGGTGAAGGTTGCAGAGTTAGAGACTAAACTATAAAACCTAGGGCCTAGAAGCTAGGACCTAGGTTCCAGGCTATTAACTACTTCGACGTTTGATGTTAGCACCTAACGCGCTGAGTTTATCTTCAATCCGTTGATAACCACGATCAACGTGGTAAATACGGTCAACAACCGTCTCACCTTGTGCCACAATACCAGTCAAAATTAGGCTCGCTGATGCACGTAAATCAGTTGCCATTACTTGTGCGCCACTCAAACTCTTAGTGTCACCACAAATTGCCGTATTCCCCTCTAAACGAATGTTAGCACCCATGCGTTGTAGTTCTGGTACATGCATAAAACGGTTTTCAAAAATCGTCTCGGTAATGGTCGCACTGCCATTAGCGACTACATTTAACGCAGTAAACTGCGCTTGCATATCGGTAGGAAAACCTGGGTGTGGCATGGTTTTGATATTAACGGCTTTAAGCTCACGGCCACGCATATCAAGATAAATACTATCTTTATGTACTTCAATCAACGCATTAGTCGCACGCAATTTTTCAATTACAGGCTCTAAACTATGAAAATCGGTAAGCTTACATAGCACTTCACCACCCGCCATTGCTGCGGCCACTAAAAATGTGCCAGTTTCAATCCGATCTGGCAAGATGCGATGCTCACAACCATGCAGCTTTTCAACACCCTCAATTTCAATACGGCTAGTGCCTGCACCGCTAATTTTTGCCCCCATTGCTGTTAAGCAAGCAGCTAAATCTATAATCTCTGGTTCACGCGCCGCGTTTTCTAATACGGTTTTACCATCAGCTAAGGTTGCGGCCATTAATAAATTTTCGGTCGCGCCAACGCTGACCATTTCCATGTAGATTTCAGCACCTTTTAAACGCCCATCTACCTTGGCATTGATATAACCATTTTCAACGCTAATAACAGCGCCCATGCGCTCCAAACCTTGAATATGAATATCAACCGGGCGAGCACCAATTGCACAACCACCAGGAAGCGATACTTGTGCTTGACCAAAACGAGCAACCAATGGACCTAATGCTAATACTGAGGCACGCATTTGTTTAACTAACTCGTAAGGGGCTAATGTTTTATCAACTTTCCCACCATCAATCACGAGCTGTTCGCCGTGCCAGTGTATTTCTGCGCCGAGGGTTTTTAATAATGCTTCAGTAGTGCCGATATCACGCAGGCGAGGAACATTATTAAAGGTACTTTTACCGTCAGCTAATAATGCTGCAAACAAAATAGGTAAAGCGGCATTTTTAGCGCCAGAGATAGTGACTTCACCGGCAAGTCCGGTTCCACCCTGAATTACAAATTGATCCATGAGGAAACCTTTTTTATTGAGGTAAAATGAATTTTTGTTCGCGCTTCCACTCAGTTGGCGTAAATGCACGGATCGAAACTGCGTGAATTGTGCCGTCAGAAATGGTGTTCATCAACGGACCATATACCAGCTGTTGTTTTTTCACTCGGCTTAACCCATCAAAACAATCGCCGACTGCGATAACTTCATAATGACTACCGTTGGCTTTCACATGTACTTCAGCTAATTGCAATGCGTCGCGCAATAAGGTTTCGACTTGGCTTGTTTCCATAACTCTCACTCAAATAGGTTGGTAACCTGTCCTAACTGCATCAACTTTTGCAGTTGTTCAGGAATATTTTGCAATTCAAGGTGAATACCTTGCTGCTTTAATTCTGCGAAAGAGTGAATTAACCAAGCTAAGCCCGCCGTGTCAACCCTAGACACCTCAGAAAGGTCAAAATACCAGTTTTTATGGTTACTTTGTGAGTTTTTATTCAGAAGTCGTTCAGCGGAAATTGAATTTCGAGTCAATTCACCACTGACTCGATAGTGCTGTTCGTCAAGCTGAGTAACCGTTACTTTACTCATTACCGCCGTCACCTCTAAATTGCACTGGCAACTTACTTTTCTGTTCAAGTAGGTCACTTACATGGTTAATACCTTGCTGGCGCAAAATGCCTTGAAATTCACTTTGCTTGGCATCTAATAAACTAATGCCTTCGGCAACCATGTCATAAGCACGCCATTCGCCATCGCGATCTTCACGTACTTTAAAATCAATTTTAATTTCCGGCTTGCCTGGCTCGACAATTTTGGTTTTCACTAATACTAGGTCTTGTCCTGTAAACTCTTTGCTTGCACCAAACTCTACTTTTTGGTTGGTGTATTGCGTAAACACACCAGCATAAGTAGCGATTAAGTATTCTTGAAACACATCAATAAAGTGTTTAATATCCTCAACTGCTTGTTTTTGCTCGGCAGGATCTTTAATCGCACGTACTTTTGATACATGACTTCCTAATACACGCAGTGCAGCATATTTATAATCAATGTAAGGCATCAACTCTTCTTTGACAATAACCCGTAGGTGCTCCTTATCTTTTTCGATTAAAGGCTGGTCACGAGTAATACGTTGAAAAGTATTATCAGATACTTGGCGGACCATTTTATATGGGTCTGTTAAATTGACCGCATCGCTTGCTACGCTAATGGCACTGAAAGTCAGCGCAACTACCATTAAAAATTTCTTAAACATGATTACTTACTCGCCGCCTTGATTGAATAAAAATTGCCCGATTAACTCTTCAAGCACCAATGCTGATTTCGTGTCAGTGATATAGTCGCCATCATTTAAGGCTTTGCTCTCAACACCAAATAACTCGTCTAACCCTAAGTTTTTATCATCACTCGTTACCGCAACACCTAAACACGCTTGTTCAGCTGATTTTGGGGCAATAACAGGGTTAATCCCCAAGTATTGCTCACCGAGAATGCCTGATGTCAGGATTGAAACTGAGCTGGTATCTGAAAAACGACATTGATATTGCGCATCAATCGTCATATCAACAACTGGCACAAATTCTTGTGGGTGAATTGAAATTCCCTCAACTCGACCAACCACTACACCACCTACTTTAATCGGCGCACGTGTTTTTAATGAACCAATGTTTTCAAACTTGGCTTTCAATAAGTAGGTTTCGCCGTTGCCGCTGATCCCTGCATTGGCAACTTTTAACGCCAACATAGCAAAAGCTGCTATGCCTAGCGCAACAAAAAAACCAACTAAAATTTCTAATTTCCGTGAATTCATTATCTATACCTTTATTAGCTAGTAAACATTACCGCTGTCAAAATAAAATCAAACCCTAAAACAGCCAAAGATGAGTGTACAACTGTCTCTGTTGTTGCTTTACTGATCCCTTCAGAGGTCGGTATACAATCGTAGCCTTTATAAAGCGCAATCCATGTAACCACGATGGCAAATACAAAACTCTTGATCATGCCATTTAAAATATCTTGCTGGAATGACACTTGTGACTGCATGATTGACCAAAAACTCCCCGTATCAACACCCAACCAATCAACCCCCACTAAATGAGCACCAATAATTGCAACTGCTGAAAATATCAACGCCAGTAATGGCATACTGATAAAGCCCGCCCAAAAGCGTGGCGCGATAATACGTTTAAGAGGGTCAATAGCCATCATTTCAAGACTTGATAACTGCTCAGTCGCTTTCATTAAACCTATTTCTGCGGTTAATGCACTACCAGCTCGCCCGGCAAACAATAATGCAGTAACAACAGGGCCTAACTCTCTAAGTAAACTCAATGCTACTAATGGGCCTAAGCTATCCTCTGCACCATAACCAACTAGTACGGTGTAGCCTTGCAACGCCAACACCATACCAATGAATAAGCCCGACACCATGATAATCAATAGTGACTGCGAGCCGACCATATATAATTGCCGTATTAAAAGCGGCGTGCCTTTTCTAAAATTAGGCAAACTCCACAACGCACCTATCAACATCTGAGTAGAGCGACCAAGTGCAGCAAACCGTCCTAACGTTTTATGACCTAGCATTTGCAAAAAATCAAACATCAGCGGCGCCCTCCCAGTAATTCTTCTTGATAAGGTTGAGCAGGAAAATGAAACGGCACTGGGCCATCAGATAATCCTTTTAAGAACTGCTGAACTAGGGCCGATTCATGATTACGCATTTCATCCGGTGTACCGCTACCAATAACGCCTTGATCGGCAATAATGATAACGTGATCGGCAATACTCATTACTTCTGTTACATCGTGAGTTACGATTAATGATGATAACCCAAGCACTTGATTAAGCGACTTAATCAACTTAACCAACACTCCCATGGAGATAGGGTCTTGGCCTGCAAATGGCTCATCATACATAATTAATTCAGGATCAAGCGCGATTGAACGCGCTAATGCAGCACGACGTGCCATACCACCTGACAGCTCAGAAGGCATTAGATCTTGTGCGCCACGCAAGCCAACAGCTTGTAATTTCATTAGCACCACAAGGCGAATTAAATCTTCACTTAGACGAGTGTGCTCACGCAGCGGAAAAGCGATATTGTCAAACACTGACATATCGGTAAATAATGCGCCGCTTTGAAACAACATACTCATTTTGGTTCGCGCCGCATAAAGCTCTTTGCGCGACATGGTAGGAATGTTATTACCTTCGAATAAAATAGTGCCGCTATCTGGTTTTAATTGGCCACCAATTAAACGCAACATGGTGGTTTTACCAATTCCGCTTGGCCCCATAATTGCCGTAATTTTTCCTTTAGGGACACTAAAGCTCATATTTTTATATATACAGCGATTGCCCCTAGAAAAGCTTACATCCTTGATTTCTACTATTGGTTGCGACAAGTCGCTCTCCATTACTATTTTCACTAGTTCACCTATTTTAAGCGTTTTTACACCAAGATGGAAAAAACAAATCGTAAAATTTTGTAATATTCTATGTAATAGCGCTGCAAAGCTTACAGCCGTTGGCTTAACCGTCGCTTAAATAATTTTTCTCAGTCCAAATCAGTCCATAATCTAACAAGCTTCGCAGATTCTTTTATTTATACTTTCAGGTTGGCTTTTGTTACTATTTGCAGCCATCTCATTTTGAATAATTGGCGTAACGTAATGGTGACTTCTTTTGTCATTTTAATTCTCGGATTTGCAGCTCTCGTTTGGAGTGCAGATCGCTTTGTATATGGTGCTGCGGCACTGGCAAAAAATTTCGGTGTTCCTACTCTTATTGTTGGTTTAACAGTTGTTGCTATGGGCTCGTCAGCCCCTGAAATGATGGTCTCAGCATCAGCTGCGCTTGCAGGTAAAACTGACACTGCCGTGGGTAATGCCGTTGGCTCAAATATCACTAATATTTTACTTGTTTTAGGTATTACCGCGCTATTGCGCCCACTATCAGTATCATCAATGACATTAAAACGCGAAATGCCGCTTGTGCTGCTAGTGTCAATCGCCGCCTGGTATATATTTTCGGATAACTACTTTTCATTTGCTGAGGGCGTTGCATTAATCATAGGCTTTGTGGTCTTTATTGCGGGCTTAGTTATTATTTCTATTCGCGCTAAAAACCAAGCTGATGACCCATTTGTAAGTGAAGCCTGTGAAGACGTACCAGATAACGTGCCCACCAAATCGGCTTTATTTTGGTTAATTATTGGTATGATATTACTGCCTGTCAGCTCACATTTTTTAGTTGGCTCAGCAGTTGATATAGCCAAATACTTTGGCCTAAGTGATTTAGTAATAGGGTTAACCATTATTGCTATTGGCACCAGTCTGCCTGAGCTGGCAGCCTGTATTGCTGGGGTATTAAAAAACGAAGATGATTTAGCACTGGGTAATATTGTTGGTTCAAATATCTTTAACATTTTAGCTGTGTTACCACTGGCTGGGATTATCAACCCTTCGATTATTGATCCTTCAGCTGCAAACCGTGATGCCTTAATAATGATTGGTGCCACCATAGCCCTTATTGCTATGTCATTGAGTTTTAGAGGCACAAGACGCATTAATAGAGTTGAAGGTGGCCTGTTATTGGTCGCGTTTTTAATTTATCAAGGTTATATTTTCAGCCAAGTTGCTTAATGCTAGCCACAAAATGGATAACACAATGACGCAGTTAAATTTTATTGAACAAGGTAAGCGGGTGCTAGAAATAGAGCGCCAAGCGCTGCTTGATATAACCCAATACCTAGACGAAAACTTTAATCAAGCTTGCCAATTGATGTATCAATGTCACGGTAGGATCATAGTAGTCGGTATGGGGAAATCAGGGCATATTGGTAATAAAATTGCTGCAACACTGGCAAGCACTGGCACGCCTGCGTTTTTTGTCCATCCGGGTGAAGCAAGTCATGGTGATTTAGGGATGATCACTCGTGATGACGTGGTTATGCTTATTTCTAACTCAGGCGAAACCAGCGAAGTACTGAATATTATTCCGGTTATTAAACGTATTGGCGCAAAAATGATCGCCATGACAGGTAACCCTGAATCATCAATGGCAAATTGGGCTGATGCTCATGTATGCATCAAAGTAAGTCAAGAGGCCTGCCCATTAGGACTCGCCCCGACTGCGAGCACGACTGCAACGCTTGCGATGGGTGATGCAATAGCCGTTGCTCTGTTAGAAACCCGAGGCTTTACTGCCGATGACTTTGCGCTATCGCATCCTGGGGGAAGCTTAGGCAAACGTTTACTATTGTGTTTAAAAGATATTATGCACAGTGGCCCAGCAACGCCTATGATCAATGATAAGCAATGTATCAAAGATGCATTAATCGAAATGTCGGCCAAGGGCTTAGGTATGACGGCCATTGTTGATGACACAGGGCAACTTGCAGGGCTTTTTACTGACGGTGATTTACGCCGAATTTTAGAGCAACGAATAGATATTCATAGCACTTTGATAAGCACTGTCATGACCCGCTCTTGCACTACAGCAACCGCGGATATGCTTGCCGCCGAGGCACTCAATATTATGGAGAATAAGCGTATCAATGGCTTAATTGTAGTTGATGATAAACACCACCCTATTGGTGCTCTTAATATGCAAGATTTGCTCAAAGCAGGAGTTTTATAATGCAGTTTGCTGACTTATATCAGCCACTTTCAGATGATGCGAGCGAGCGAGCACAAAAAATCAAACTCCTGATCTGTGATATCGATGGGGTGTTTTCAGATGGCCGCATTTATCTTGGCAATCAAGGTGAAGAACTCAAAGCGTTTAATACTAAAGATGGTTTTGGTATCAAAGCACTGATCAATAGCGGTTTTGAAGTTGCCGTGATCACCGGTCGTCATTCACAGATAGTTCAGCAACGGATGACTAGCCTGACAGTACCGCATATTTACCAAGGTCAAGAAAACAAGTTGCAAGCTTATCAACAGCTCAAAGATAAATTGCAGTTAAGCGATGAACAAATCGCTTACATAGGCGATGACGGACCTGACTTGCCGGTAATGGAATTAGTTGGTTTTGCGGTGGCAGTAAATGATGCTCACCCTTTGATCAAGCGAGTTTCACATTATACAACCATGCTCCCTGGTGGTTTTGGAGCTGTGCGTGAACTCACTGATTTATTAATGCTCGAAAATGGTAAATCATTAACCAGCGAAGGCACAAGCTCATGAATAGTGCGCGTTTAATATTATGCGTATTATTTGTCGGCTGTATGGTATGGCTGTGGTATCCGTATTTTTATCAAAGCACTGCCATAAAACAAAACCAAGAAGATATAATAGCAAAACCTGATTATACTGCGGTGGCATTAAAACAAACCGCGTTTGATGAACAAGGTAAAATTAGCCACAAAGTAACAGCTGCAAAAATGGAACTTTACCAACAGTTAGGGTTTACTTACTTTGAACAACCTATTTTTACACTCTATAATCAACAGCAAACGTGGCAAATTAATGCCGATGAAGCCACCCTATATGAAAATCATCAATTAATTTTAGAAGGTAATGTGGTTGCTAAAAACCTGACCAATAATGCCATGATTGAACATATAAACGCAGATAATATTCAGGTTGATATTGAACTACAAACCATGAGTTCAGAACAACCAGTTGAATTAATCGGACCAAATTTAAAGATCACTGGGCGCGGCCTCCATGCCGACTTAAAAGCCGAAGTGGTAGAACTAATTAACCATACGCGAACCATATATTATGACCAATAAATTTGCTCACTTGCTTGTGATACCAAGCTTATTCATTGCCTTTGCAAGCTTTGCTGAAAATACGGCACCACCTGCGGATCAAGTCTCTATCAGTGCTGAAAAGCAGCTTGCCCAACTGAAAGATAATATCGGTATTTTTGAAAAAAATGTCGAAATCATTCATGGTAACCGCCGTATCAAAGCGGATCGACTTGAAGTCCATAAGCGCGAAGATTTAGGCAATAACAAACAATTGCTTGTTGCAACTGGTAACCCTGCTTACTTTGAAGAAAAACAAACTGATGGCACAATAATGAGCGCCAGTGCTGATGAAGTCCGTTACGATGTCGCCAAGCGCTATTTAACGTTAATTGGTAATGCACAAGTCACTCAAGCAGGTCAAAAAATTAATGCCAAAAGCATTACCTATGATATGGACCAACAGCTGATCAGTGCTGAAAAAGGCGCAAGCTCAAACGATCGCGTACACACTATTTTGGTACCTGTTGACAGTAAAAAAGACAAACCTAAAGGGCAGCCATGAGTATATTAAAAGCTGAATTTTTAGCAAAAAGCTATAAAGGTCGCCAAGTTGTAAAAAGCGTGGGTTTAGAAGTTAGCGCAGGCAGCATTGTTGGCTTACTGGGTCCTAATGGCGCAGGTAAAACCACCACTTTTTATATGATTGTGGGTTTAGTACCTAGCGACAAAGGTAAAATAAGTATTGATGATAATGACATCACTTTACTGCCAATGCACAGTCGCGCACGGTTAGGGATTGGCTACTTACCACAAGAATCATCCATCTTTCGTAAGTTAACTGTTTATCAAAACCTGATGGCTATTTTAGAAACTCGTAAAGAGCTGAATAAACAAGCCAGAGAAGAAGCACTAGACAGCTTACTTGATGAGTTTAGCATTCAACATATTCGCGACAGCCAAGGTATGGCATTATCTGGTGGTGAACGTCGTCGAGTTGAAATTGCACGCGCTTTAGCCGCAAATCCAAAATTTATCTTACTTGATGAGCCTTTTGCTGGCGTTGATCCTATTTCAGTGTTAGATATAAAGAAGATTATTGAACACCTTAAAAACCGTGGTATTGGCGTACTTATTACCGACCACAATGTACGAGAAACCCTTGATGTTTGTGAAAAAGCCTACATAGTTTCTCATGGGGAGTTAATTGCATCAGGTACCCCTGAGCATGTACTTGCCGACCAAACAGTCCGCGATGTTTACCTGGGCGAGCAATTTAGGCTATAAAGCCACGCTCGGCTAAGTATCTGCTAGACTTAACGATGATAACAATAAAAGGATTGTTAGAGATACATGAGGCAATCACTCCAGCTGCGCATGGGCCAGCAACTTACAATGACACCACAGCTGCAACAAGCAATTCGCTTATTGCAACTCAGTACATTGGATCTCCAGCAAGAAATTCAAGAAGCACTCGACAGCAATCCATTGTTAGAGCTAGAAGAGCATGAATATTCAGACGACACGGCTGGTAAAAACGAACAAAAACAAGATAACGATGACTTAACCGTTAGTGCATCAGCAGACAACAAGCCCAGCGAATATGAACAAGAAAGTAGCGAAGCATTAAGTAAAGAGACTTTAAGTGACGAAATGGCTATGGACGTCACCTGGGACGAATACATGAGTGCTGCGCCAAATACGTCATCCGGCCCAATGCCTGAAGATGAGTCAATTTATCAAGGTGCTTCAACTGAAACCCTGCACGAATATCTGATGTGGCAATTACAGCTCACACCTTTTAGTCCAACCGATGAAGCTATTGCCATTGCGATTGTTGAAGCTGTTGACGATTCAGGTATTTTAACCTTGAGCTGCGAAGACATCGCAGAGAGCTTAAATCAAGGTAATAACGAAGAAGAAATCGAACTAGACGAAGTGCAAGCAGTGTTAAAACGCATTCAGTTATTTGACCCTGTTGGTATTGCTGCGCGCAGCCTACAAGAATGTTTATGTATTCAATTAAATCAATTTGATCCTGCAACTCCTTGGATTAGCGAGACTAAAATGATTTTAACTGATCATATCGATTTATTAGCTAGTCGTGACTATCGCACTTTGATGAAAAAGACTAAGCTTAAAGAAGATGAGCTGAAAGAAGTAATGACACTGATCCACAGCCTTAACCCAAAGCCTGCGGATACTATAGTACGCGAAGAGTCAGAGTATGTTATACCTGATGTCTCGGTGAAAAAAATTAAAGGTCGCTGGGTGGTTGAACTTAATCCAGACAGCATGCCAAAAATTAGAGTGAACAGCCAATATGCGGCAATGTCACGCTCAGTAAAATCAAGCACTGACAGCCAATTTATACGCTCGCATTTGCAAGAAGCTAAATGGTTTATTAAAAGCCTAGAAAGTCGTAACGAGACGTTACTCAAAGTAACTAACTGCATTGTAAAACAACAGCAGGGATTCTTTGAGCATGGCCCTGAAGCAATGCGACCTATGGTACTAAACGACGTTGCTGAAATGGTTGAGATGCACGAATCAACAATCTCTCGCGTAACGACACAAAAGTACATGCATACCCCCCGTGGTATTTTTGAGTTAAAGTATTTTTTCTCAAGTCATGTAAGCACTGAGAACGGCGGCGAATGCTCTTCGACAGCTATTCGAGCATTGATCAGAAAATTGATCAGTGCAGAAAACTCAGCGAAACCATTGAGTGATAGTAAGATTGCAGATATATTGGCAGAGCAAGGTATCAAAGTAGCTAGACGGACTATTGCAAAATACCGCGAGTCGCTGGCTATTCCACCGTCAAATCAACGTAAAAGTTTGATTTAAGGCGTAAAATCACAAGAGGAAAATGCTTATGCAACTAAATTTAACTGGTCGTCACGTAGAAATTACTGATTCATTAAGAGACTATGTAAACAATAAGTTTGCCAAGCTTGAAAGGCATTTTGATCATATCAACAATGTCCATGTTATTCTTGATGTAGAAAAACTAAGCCAAAAAGCAGAGGCCACATTACATGTCAGTGGCGCTGAATTATTTGCCTCGACTGAGCACCAAGACATGTATGCAGCTATTGACGGACTAATCGATAAACTTGATCGTCAAGTAATTAAACACAAAGAGAAGCACGCTCGACACTAACACTATGAAATTAAGCTCACTTATTTGTCAGGACTGCAGTAAAGCTGCGGTCCTTTTTAATAGCAAAAAACGGATCATTGAATTTATAAGCCAATTGGCTCATGAACAACTCCCTCAGCTATCACAACAAGAAATCCTCAACGCACTACTATCGAGAGAAAAACTAGGTAGTACCGGTATTGGTCGTGGTATTGCTATCCCTCATGGCCGTATGAGTGGTGTTGAAAACCCGCTAGCAATAATTTTAGTGAGTGAATCACCGGTTGATTTTGATGCGATTGATAATCGCCCAGTTGATATATTTGTAGCCCTCATCGTACCAGATGGTGACAGCCAACTTCATTTGAAGACGTTAGCCACAATTGCTGATAAACTCAATAACAAAGATTTTTGTAAACAACTACGTAGCGCAAAAACAGACCAAGATTTGTATCATGTAATTGCAGCTCAATCGTAGTCATACCAATTGTATTGTATTGAATTAGAGAGTAATTATTGCAACAGGAAAATAGCTCTAGAACAAGGTGGAAATTATGAGATATAGTTGTTCTATATAAATAATTTTAAACAAAGTTAGTGGGTTATTTAACAAGCAAGAATGAGCATGTTTTTAATAAAATTGGTATTAAATGAAGGAGAATTTACATGGAGTTAATCATCATCAGTGGGCGTTCTGGCTCAGGTAAATCTGTTGCTTTACGTGTAGTAGAAGATCTTGGCTATTATTGTGTAGATAATATTCCAGTTAACTTATTACCGTCATTAGTACGCAGTGTCTCTGATAATTACGACAAAATTGCCGTCAGTATCGATGTTCGTAATTTACCGAAAGAGCAGGAAGAATTTAACGACATTCTTGAATACTTGCCTGGTTTTGCAAATCCGACGCTATTTTATTTAGACAGTGATGATCAAACTCTGATCAAACGCTTTTCTGAAACCCGCCGCTTACACCCATTATCTTTGGATTCTTTGCCACTGGATTTAGCCATCAAGCAAGAAAAAGTGTTGCTTGATGTATTAACTACTCGTGCTGATTTCATGCTTGATACCACAGATCTCAGTGTCCACCAGCTTGCTGAGTCAATCCGTGAAAAGATTTTAGGGAAAAAAGATAAAAAACTAATCATCACCTTTGAATCATTTGGTTTTAAGCATGGTATTCCAAAAGAAGCCGATTATGTATTTGATGCACGTTTTTTACCTAATCCACACTGGGAGCCTGAGTTAAAACCGCTCACAGGCCTGGATCAACCAGTAAAAGATTATTTAGCCAGTCACAGTATCGTGCAAAAATTCACTTGGCAGATCCAAACCTTTGTACAAACTTGGTTACCGCACTTAGAACGTAATAACCGCAGTTACTTAACAATTGCTATTGGTTGCACCGGTGGTCAACATCGCTCAGTTTATCTAGCGCAAACTATAGGTGAAAGCTTCTCGATGAGCCACAGTAATGTGAAAATTCGCCATCGTGAACAAGAATAACAACTCACGTTTACAGTAAGGAATGTTGATGCGCTTAGAAGATACATTTTTAATAAAAAACAAACTCGGTTTACATGCTCGCGCAGCCAGCGTATTAGCGCAATTAGCTGTGCAGTTTGATGCCAGCATCACACTTCATCAAGATGACAAACAAGCCGCAGGCGACAGCGTACTGGGCTTAATGCTATTAGAAAGTAGCCAAGGCAAAGAAGTTAAAGTTGTATGTGAAGGCCCGGACGCTGAACCTGCTCTTGCAGCAATTGGTGAGTTGATCGCACAACGCTTTAACGAACAAGAATAGCTCGTAGTCAGTACCACTAAATTGCGTTAAACTGAATAAAGTCGTTAATTAAACAGACCAAGCGCGTTAATTATCGACAACAGTTACCCTACCTATCAAGTGTATTAATTTTTTAAGGACGCCAATGCCAGAAGCTTTTGAACAAGATTACCCACTACAACAACTAAAACAAGTGACCAAGTCACTTAACAGTGGTCAATTTGTTCAAGTAAGGCGTATGTTGGCAAAAACAGCTCCGTGTGACACCGCATTATTACTCGAGTCATCCCCGCATAAGATTCGTACCTTATTATGGCAACTGGTTGATCCAGATGTACAAGGTGACGTACTTGAAGAACTATCAGAAGATGTTCGTTTAGGGATCATTGCCCAAATGGAGCCGAAGCACATCGCTGCGGCAACTGAGGACATGAGTCACGATGATCTAGGGGAAGTACTACGTAGCCTACCTGATACCGTCTACAAAGACGTTGTTAGTGCCATGGATAGCCAAGATCGAGAACGTGCAACTCAAGCACTCTCTTATCAAGAGCGCTCTGCTGGCGCGCTGATGAACACAGATACAGTGACCATCCGCCCTGATGTCACTATCGACGTAGTACTGCGCTACTTACGTTTACGTGGTGAGCTACCAGAAGGTACCGATGATCTTTATGTTGTTGATAAACATAACTGCTTTATAGGTGCCATGTCGTTAACGACCTTGTTGACTAACTCGCCAGATAAAATCATTCGCGACTTAATGGATGAAGATTGTGAATCTATCCTCATTTCGATGGATGAAACCGATGTAGCACAACTGTTTGAACGTCATAACTGGATATCAGCCCCAGTGGTTGATGATAATGACCATCTACTTGGCCGTATCACCATCGATGATATCGTTGACGTTATCCGTGAAGACGCCGAGCATAGCTTATTAAGCCTAGCCGGTCTTGATGATGAAGAAGATACCTTTGCTCCGGTGTTAAAAAGTTCGAAAAAGCGCTCAATTTGGCTTGGCGTTAACTTGTTAACCGCGCTACTTGCTGCGATTGTGGCAAGCTTCTTTGAAAACACTTTAGCAATTTTACCTATTCTAGCAGTACTCAACGGTATAGTGCCATCCATGGGTGGTGTTGCGGGCAGCCAAACATTAACACTCGTAATACGTGGTATTGCAGTGGGTCATATCAACCAAACTAACCAACGCTTTTTACTGATCAAAGAGCTTGCAATCGGCGCAATAAACGGGATTGTTTGGTCTATTTTAATTGCCGGTGTTGTTGCTATTTGGCAATGGGACTTTAAGCTTGGCGGCGTACTCGCCTTTGCCATGTTTATGAACTTAGTAGCCGCAGGTATCGCCGGTGCCAGTATTCCGCTGCTATTGAAAAAAATGAAAATTGATCCTGCATTAGCTGGCAGCGTGGTACTGACAACCGTAACCGATATTGTAGGGATATTCGCCTTCCTAGGCACTGCGACATGGTTGTTGGTGTAGATAGAAATAGAGGTTCTAGGTTCTAGGTTCTAGGTTCTAGGTTTACATCGTAATGTAGGAAATGGCTTTAGCCATGAAATTTTAACCGCGCGGCATAAAGCCCCGCCTACGCTTTAAACATCGGAGCTAGGTTTTAGGCTCTAGGTCCTAGTCACTTCCCTAGCACCTAGTACCTTTGTCTTCCTAGCACCTTTAATCTTTTCGCGGTGGCAAGCCACTCGCCTACAAGTAAGTAATAAACATCAAAGTAAATTTAACACCGAGATAAACGTTAACACCTCTAGGCGTTAAGCTTGCTGACGCACAAACACCAGAGCACATTTCAAAACGCGGCGGCAAGCCACTCGCCTACAAGTAATTAATTAAACACTGAGATTAACGTTAACACCCGTAGGCGTTGAGCTTGCTGACGCAAGAACACCGAAACAATATTGAATATCGCGGTGGCAAGCCACTCGCCTACAAGTAATTAATTAAACACTGAGATTAACGTTAACACCCGTAGGCGTTAAGCTTGCTGACGCACAAACTCCGAGCCACATTCAAAACGCGGTGGCAAGCCACTCGCCTACAGTGAGTAATTAAACACTGAGACTAACGTTAACACCCGTAGGCGTTAAGCTTGCTGACGCACAAACTCCGAGCCACATTTAAAACGCGGTGGCAAGCCACTCGCCTACAAGTAAGTAATAAACATCAAAGTAAATTTAACACCGAGATAAACGTTAACACCCGTAGGCGTTGAGCTTGCTGACGCAAAAACACCTATGACTATAATAAAATGAGAGGTTAAACATTCTTGGGGAAGATTATAAGTGGATGTTCTTAATTAAAATAACAACATGCACTTATAATTTTGATATATAACATCCTAGCAAAATCCTTCTAGTATTTGATATTTATATACTCTGATATTTAAAGCCCATTCCTTGCTGCTTTTACTTCGCTCCTTGATGCGCTATTCATTAGCTCCTTCCATTGTTGTGCCGTCCAAAGTGGCTTTGCGCTTTTTACGATCCCTTGTTGGTTTTTCCTTAATACGTTATCCATAATGTTACTCCTTGCCATCTATTGGCTGTTCATCCTTGTTATATTTAACACTGTGACTCTAACGACGCGCGATTATATAAATTGCATGTATTAGACCAGGAATATACCCTAGTAATGTTAACAAAATATTAATCCAAAATTGAGCACCTAAACCAACTTGTAAAAATACACCAAGTGGTGGAATAAGCACTGAAAATATAATTCGTATTAAATCCATGACTCTCACTCCCTGAAATTTGTATAAGAAAGCCCAGCATAACTGGGCATTCGTGGCTTATAGATTATTCAGCTACAATAGTTAAGTTATCAACTACATCGCGAACATCTTCAGCATTCTTAGCAATTTTCACCGCTAGCTGTTTTTCAGCATCCGAACCAACAGTACCATTTAGCGTTACCACACCTTTATCGGTATCTACGTCAATATCCGTACCGCCTACTTCAGAATTAAATAAATAGCGTGTTGTAATCACGGTAGTAATTTTAGCATCCGTTAAATCACTTTCTGTGCTATCTGATTTCATCTTCTTGCTTTTTGTATCCGTGTTTTTAACGACCGTTAGCTCGTTATCAACATCAGTTACACCATCTAGACTTAAGATAAGCTCTTCCGCTAACTCTTTATCAAGCTCACTTTCAACTTTACCAGTTAGTACAACCTTGCCATTTTTTACATCAGTGTTAATGTCAAAGTTGTTTAAGTTAGTGTTCATTAACAGAACCGTTTCTGCCTTACCATCAATCCAAGCATCTTTACTTTCATTTTCCCAGCTATTTGCTTGAGCACCCATAGCGGTTGTACCAAGAACTAACGCTGCAATAATAGATTTGTTAAATGTTTTCATAATCTTTCTCCTTTTGATTAAAGACAATATGATTAATGCGAACATCAAGCCAACTTTTAAAACATTTAAAATCAATCGCTTAAACTTAATTTCATATAGCACTAGCTTTAGTCTTGGTAATTATTTACAGACTGCTCGGTAATTTATTCTGGTCGTTGCAAAATTAACCATTTAATAGCATTATTCGTTAATCTGTCGTTAATATAACAAACGCACCTAACGAAAATAAATTTAAATTATTGATTACTATGCTAATTAATAAATGGCCTAAGCTTTGCTTTAACTATTGCAGTACTGACAATCGTAAAATACACCAACAGCATCACTTATAAGGAATACATCATGACTGTAAAATTAGAAGATCGCCCAATTGAGCAAGTGCGTGAACAAGTTATTGATCAATTAATATATAACTACAGTCATGCTGTTATTTCAGCTGATGCTTTTGAGCGTCGATTAGATCAGGCAATGGCTGCGAAAGATAACCAAAGCTTAATTGATTTGGTAAGTGACCTAGAATTAACAACCGATAGTAATTACCAGTGGGAAAAACGTGCGCAGTTTAGCCCAAACTATAGTAATAAAAGCAGCGATGAAACATTGCACTTGCGAAGTATCTTAGGATCAAACGAGCGCAGTGGGCAATGGGTAGTACCAAAAGAAATCCACCTGACGAACTTACTTGGTTCTATTGAACTTGATTTCACTGACGCCATATTTCAGCATCAAAATATCACCATCCATGTAAATTGCTTACTAGGCAATGATGAAATTTATGTGCCAGAACACGTCAATGTTGTATCAAAACTGTTCAGTATTATTGGTAGTGTTGAAAACAAATCAGTGTCACTGAATAAACACCAAGGGCCAACCATTACTATCGAAGGAAAAGTTATTCTGGGCTCTGTGGAAATTAAAATTAAGCGCACCATTAAAGAAAAGTTTGTCTCATTCGCCAACAGCCTTAAAACCAGTTGGCAAGATATCAATAAACATTAATAGATAAAACACAGTTAAAGCTTAACACCCGTAGGCGTTAAGCTTGCTGACGCAAAAACACCGAAACAATATTGAATATCGCGGTGGCAAGCCACTCGCCTACAAGTGAGTAATTAAACACTGAGATTAACGTTAACACTCGTAGGCGTTAAGCTTGCTGACGCGAAAACACCGAAACAATATTGAATATCGCGGTGGCAAGCCACTCGCCTACAAGTAAGTAATAAACATCAAAGTAAATTTAACACCGAGATAAACGTTAACACCTCTAGGCGTTAAGCTTGCTGACGCACAAACACCAGAGCACATTTCAAAACGCGGCGGCAAGCCACTCGCCTACAAGTAATTAATTAAACACTGAGATTAACGTTAACACCCGTAGGCGTTAAGCTTGCTGACGCGAAAACACCGAAACAATATTGAATATCGCGGTGGCAAGCCACTCGCCTACAAGTAATTTAACACCGAGATAAACGTTAAAACCCGTAGGCGTTGAGCTTGCTGGCGCACAAACACCAGAGTACATTTCAAAACGCGGTGGCAAACCACTCGCCTACAGTGAGTAATTAAACACTGAGACTAACGTTAACACCCGTAGGCGTTAAGCTTGCTGACGCACAAACTCCGAGCCACATTTAAAACGCGGTGGCAAACCACTCGCCTACAGTGAGTAATTAAACACTGAGATTAACGTTAACACCCGTAGGCGTTAAGCTTGCTGACGCGAAACTAATGTTATAAATCATTATTACGCTCACTAGGAATGTCACTTAAATATTCAACAAACTCTATTTCAAACCCTGCGGGGTCAATAAAATACACATTTTTACGAAAGGGATTTACCGCACCTGGCTTATCAATACTGTAACCAGCGCTTTCTAAACGCGAAATTACTGCAGCAATATTATTCGTAACATAAGCAAAGTGCGCTAAGCCAACTTGATGTCCGGTTAAGTCACGGTTATGTTGTTCACCATGATCACTCAATGCTAAATACTGAAAATCATCGCCAAAGTGTAACCATTTTCGTGGTTTACCGTACCACTCCCCTTCGCCTTGACTTCTTATAGACCAGTACGGAAAAGCCGCCTTATAAAAGTGCAGCATAGCTTCAACATCATCGACTACCAAATTTACATGCTCTAAATACATAATTAAATTCCTTTATTTAAGTAATTAAAGCCACAATAAAACCTCAAGCAACGTTGAGGTAAAGTGTTTTTTATAAAAGATTTAATAATTGAAAGGTACTAGGTTAAAGGCTAAAGGCAGAGACTAGCTCCATCTAACGTCTAAATAAAACAGCGCGGTATAATGCCGCGCCTACGCAAATTAAAACTTATAACTTATGACTAACAGCTTAAGACTTAAAGCTTAAACCTAGCTTCCCGCAATCTGCATTTGTTCAATCAATACCGAACCGGTTTGAATTCCACCACGACGCTCTATGTCACCACCTATACCGCTGATGCCTTTAAACATATCTTGCAGTTTACCAGCGATGGTAATTTCGCTTACAGGATATTGTATTTCGCCATTCTCAACCCAAAAACCGGCAGCACCACGCGAGTAATCACCGGTTACGGTATTAACGCCTTGGCCCATTAATTCAGTGACCAATAAACCAGTGCCCATCGTTTTTAACAACGCAGCTAAGTCAGCATGAGTTTGTTCTACTAACCAGTTATGAATACCACCAGCATGACCGGTAGGTGTCATATTCATTTTTCGGGCTGCGTAGCTCGCTAATAAGTAAGTTTGCAGATCACCGCCTTGAATGATTTCACGGTCGATAGTTTTTACCCCTTCACTATCGAATGGTGAAGACGCTAAACCTTTTAAAATATGCGGGCGCTCTGAAATATTAACGCACTTATTAAATACTTGCGTGCCAAGGCTATCCAACAAAAAGCTCGATTTACGATACAGCGCACCACCACCTATTGCAGACACCAAGTGACCAAACAATGAATTAGCTATATCTGCACGAAAAACAACTGGGACTTTCATGGTACCTAATTTTTTGCTATTGAGCTTAGCAAGAGTTTCACTCGCAGCCTCTAAACCTACTGCCGCAGCATCTTTCAAACCAGCTTGGTCTCGCGCTACGGTATAAGCTGAATCTCGCTGCATTTGCTCACCATCTTTACCAATCACCATAGTACTAATGCTGTGGCGAGTACGCGGGTAACCTGTGATAAGGCCATGGCTATTACCATACACGCGTAAACCTTGATGCGATGAAAAACTGGCGCCATCTGAATTAACAATACGTGCATCGGCATTTAGCGCCGCTTGCTCTGCAGCATGACACAATTCAATGCCCTGCTCAGGGCTGACATCCCACGGGTGGTATAAATCCAAATCAAGCGGAGCAAATTCAAGTAGATCTTTATCGGCTACGCCATTATGTGGATCATCTGAGGTAAACTTGGCGATATCAATGGCTTTCTCTACCACTGTACGCAGTGTTTTGGGGTTTAAATCAGCTGTTGACGCAGAGCCTTTGTGATTACCAACATACACACTGATCCCCAGTCCACCATCTTGATTAAATTCAATGGTCTCGACTTCACCCATGCGGGTACTAACTGATAAACCTGAGGTGCTCGACATCGCCGCTTCAGCGCCAGTAGCACCGAGTTTTTTCGCGTGTTCTAAAACCTCTGCAACGGCATCTTTTATTTGAGAAATTTGTGTATAAATAGGATCTTGCTGTTGGCTTTTCATATTTTTAGTCCTGAGCTTGGAGCGTTTTGCATGCGCAATCATAATACTTAAATGCTAACACACTCACTGCATTGCATCAGCTAATATTAATCATTAAAAGAATCACGTATATACCCAAGCCACCTCAAGATACAGAATTCAGCGTTTCACAGGGGCTTAATATCAAGGCGTTACTTTGCAAGAATGGCAGTCCCTTTTAAGAAGTAACAACGATGAGAGTAAGTGCCTGTGAAACGCCCAACGGGTTGGTTTAAAAGCGATTTATACTGCGTTATTGATTTTAACAATAGAACCACTATTACTTGCAATCAATGCCTTGCCTAAATCGCTTTTAACTCCAACGACGCTCGCATCTTGAGGTGGTTTGGGTATAATGACTGCAGTTAACGTTATCATATGAGTACCCCATGGCGAAGAAAAAAGGCAAGCCTGCTGAAATTGAAGAAGAAATTATCTATATATCAAAAAGTGAGCTAAAGCGCGAAGCGCAAGAGTTTCATCAGTTAGGTGCTGAAATTGCCAAAATGGGGAAAAAACAGCGCGAGCGCTTACCCTTAAATGACGATTTAAAAGCGGCAATGGTTGTTGCAGACAAAATCAGTAACAAAAGTGATGCATATCGTCGTCACTTAAATTACATCGCAAAAACTTTGCGTACCGTTGAGAATATCGAAGAGATCAACGCTATTATCGACATTATGTTGAATAAAAATAATCAAGCCGAAGTGATGATTAAAAAGATTGAGCAATTACGCGATGATTTAATTGCCCAAGGTGATGATTTAGTCAATCAAACCATTGAGCAATACCCGAGTATTGATCGTCAAAAGTTACGTCAATTGGTGCGTAATGCGGCAAAAGAAGTAAAAATTGAAAAGCCAGCTAAAGGCTATAAAGAGCTATTTCAGTACCTTAAAGAAAGCATAATGCGATAAACTACATTTAGTGTAGTAATGAATTGCCTATATTCAGTCTGGGTAGAAACACCCGCTATTTATAGGCAGTTACCGTTTAGTAAGCAGTAACGCCTCCCTCGCAGCAAATTAAAACACCGTAGGCGTTAAGCTTGCTGACGCACCAACACCACTCCACATTTAAAACGCGGTGGCAAGCCACTCGCCTACAAATAATTAATTACACACCAAAGTAAAATTTAACACCGAGGCAAACCTTAACACCGTAGGCGTTAAGCTTGCTGACGCACCAACACCGAGCCACATTTAAAATGCGGTGGCAAGCCACTCGCCTACAAGTAAGTAATAAATATCAAAGTAAATTTAACACCGAGATAAACTTTAACACCGTAGGCGTTAAGCTTGCTGACGCACCAACACCACATCACATTTTAAAACGCGGTGGCAAACCGCTCGCCTACAAGTAAGTAATAAACATCAAAGTAAATTTAACACCGAGATAAACTTTAGCACCGTAGGCGTTAAGCTTGCTGACGCAAAAACACCAGAGCCACATTTTGAAACGCGGTAGCAAGCCACTCGCCTACAAGTAATAAATTACACATCAAAGTAAACCTTAACACCGTAGGCGTTAAGCTTGCTGACGCAAAACACAATATCCGCGAGTTTGCCTCGCGCAACTCTTAGCATTTAACCAACTATTCCTAGCGGTTTGGCACTTTGCCATGCACCACGAGTAAAATCAGGAATATCAATTGACGCACTACGATCATTAACGGACTGTGCTGACAGCGGTGATATAACAGACCAAGCCGCGCCGTCGTAAACATCTTGATCAAGCGCCTCGCCATTGCGTAAACAATAAATCATCCGCCAAAACATTAAGAAGTCCATGCCGCCATGGCCGCCGTTACGCTCTGCCTCTTCGCCCATTTTAGTCCACAGTGGGTGATCGTATTTTTTATACCAATCAGCCATTTCATAATCCCACTCATGGAAGCTCTTCGAACCACCATCTTCCAGCGCAATACGATTTGGAAAACCGGCAAACACACCGTTAGTGCCTTGAATTAAATTATGGCGCGAGTACGGCCGTGGCGTAGTGGTATCATGTTGAACCATAATACTGCGCCCTTTTACTGTTTTGATAAGCGTAGTATTCATATCGCCAGCAATATAATTAAGCTGATTACGTTGATGATCGGCTGGAAATTCTTTCTTTGCATAGGCGCTACGGCCCAGTGCAGGTGAACTCATCGAGGTTAAAAAATCAAACCGATCGCCGCGATTAATATTCATATATTGTGACACAGGGCCTAAACCGTGCGTTGGATACAAATTACCGTTTCGTTTTGCATGCCAAGCGGTACGCCAAGAACCAGTTTTATGCTCCACTTCTTTCATTTGCCAACGTAATTCATGAATATACGCCGCCTCACCATGTAGCAGCTCACCAAACACGCCTTGGCGAACCATATTCAATACCATTAACTCATCACGACCATAGTTGACATTTTCCATCATCATACAGTTCTTTTGCGTGCGCTCAGCGGTATCAACTAGTTGCCACATTTCTTCAACCGTCAATGCTAATGGCACTTCAACAAAAGCATGCTTGCCACTATTCATGGTATCGATTGCCATCGGTGCATGCCACGACCATGGCGTAGAAATAATCACAATATCAATATCATCGCGATTAAGCATTGCTTGATAGGCATTATCGGCGCCAGTATAAAGAGCAGGCTTAGCCAACCCTTTGTCAGTGAGGTAGTTAGCTGAACGCTGTAATACTTCGTCATGGGTATCACATATTGCTTTAATTTCTGTACCAGCAATATGACTCATACGCTTTACGTGGCCAAAACCACGCTGCCCTAAGCCTATAAACCCAACCCGTACTACATCCATTTTTGGCGCGACAAGACCAATTACAGAGCGCCCTTGCGCTGGGGGAGTAATAACGCCACTTTGAGTACCCGTGGCACATCCTGAAATCACACTAGCCGCTGCCGTAGCACTCGCGGCTTTTAAAAAATCTCGACGATTAAACTGCTTCATTATTATTATCCTAGAACTAATCTAGTTTTAACTTACCTAAAACAGCTTGGGAGGTAAAGCAGATGGGGATGGATAGCATAGGAAAGGAGATGTAATAGTCTAGGGCTAGAAGTAACCTAGCACCTAGCCCTTTAACTTAAAAAATCACACATCTCTTAAAATAGCTTTAAGCGTGGTTTTTTTTGCGAGAATATCACGATATAAAGCAAACTGATTTTGCGCACGTTCTAAGTTATGGTTAGCATGCTTGATTGAAAAATAATGATCACCGTCAATGTAATCAGTTAAAAAACGTAGGCCAATCATAAAGGTCATTACTTTAGTGCCTAACCAAAAGCTTTGTTTTTCTTGTTCGGTAATCAAGTCTTTCAAAGGCTCTACATAACCTTTGACTACCGCTGCAAAAATCTCTTCACGCACACATACATTAGCTAAATCCGTTGAATCTTCTTGTTCAGGAGAGCAAAAAGTACGCACCATATCACCAAAATCATACAACCAATAACCAGGCATACAGGTGTCTAAATCAATCACTGCTTTGGCATCATTTGATGTATTACAAAACAGCATATTATTAATTTTAGTATCATTATGACATGGTCGAACCGGTACAATGCCCGTCAATGCTTTAAGCTCATCAATTAAGCCAAATTGCGCGAAACAAAAATCAACGTCAGCTTGGCAGCTGGCTAAGCGCTGCTGTGGATCTTTTGCAACCACAGCTTTGAGCTTTTCAGCGCGCATCGCTAAATTATGAAAATCAGGAATAACATGATGTAGTTGCTTGGCATCAAAATCTTCTAAAGCAACAGCAAATTGACCAAATGCATTGGCTGCAGTTTGCGCTTGTGAAGTATTTAAAACTACATCTTCACTATAACTGCCGCCAATAAATTCGAGTGCGCGCCAAACACCGTTATCACAATCAACTAAATAGTTATTTTCAACTGTAGGAACATGGCGGATGATTGCTAAATCATACTCGCCTAATTGACGTTTTTTAGTTAAATGACGTTCAATTAAACGAGCATTTTTAACTAACATATCTGGTTCAGGAAAAACCTCGGTATTTAGTTTTTGAACAACTAATGATTTTTTTGGTGCAGTTAATAGCATAGTGCTATTTATGTGACCACTACCAATTGGCTTCATGCTGATTTTTTCACTACCAAGACCAAAACTCTCAGACAAGTAAACCGCAATGGAATTTGACTTCATACTTACTTCGCTATTGTTGTGCCCTGGAAAAGGCAAGATCGGGGCTAGTTCATCCGTGACGTAATTCATATAATTTACCTGTAACATCCTGTAATTCTGATTTATAAGTCACTCCATACCACGACTCTTTTGCGGTATATATGGTAACTATTTGTTGATTAGATGTGATCGCTTGTTGAACTTGATCGGGTAAATAATACTCCATTCTGACACCGTTGTCATACTTTTGCAGAAACTCGTCAAAGCCTGCTTCTAGGCAGTCAAAAAATGTTGGCGTAATTGCCCAAAAACTCATTGATGCCAACGCATCCACGGCAATTTTCTCACGGAGCCCCTGCGGATTGTCACCCATTATTTGACCGTTCTCGTGCTGAATATTTAAATACTCAACAACATCAATTAATTGGTTATTTTTAACTTGGCATACGCCTCTATTCACCCCTCCTTGATCTGACAAAGTATCAATAATTGGGTAACCCACCATAGCCCAACTAGTCAGGTTTTTAAAATGTTCAGCGAGTAATAAAAATGACGACGCGCCATAATAATCATCGGCTGTGATGACGATCGCGGGGTTATGAACATGATCTTTAGCGCATAATAAAGCATGCCCGGTGCCCCAAGGCTTACTTCGCTGTTGTGCAAGTAATTGGAATTGTTCTGGCACTAAATCAATGCGTTGTTCAACCAACACAACATCAATCCCCGTTGGTAAGCGCGGTAAAATCACTTGCTCAATCTCGCTGCGCACAGCCTGATTGATCACTAATACAACCTGAGTTACTCCTGCGGCAACAGCATCAGCAATACTCAACTCCATAATGGTACAACCCAACCCAGCAATCTCAGCGATTTGTTTATTGCCACCAAAACGAGAGCCCAAGCCACCCGCGAGGACGACTAAACTTAGATGATGTTTTTTCATTTTTAATCAGCTTTAACGTTTAATAAAGCTGAGTTTACCAGTTTCAACCGCCAGATCTAGCTATCGGAGCTAGGTTTTAGGGGATAGGTTCTAGCCTAGCACCTAGTCACTTCCCTAGCATCCAGTACCTTTTTAACCTTTCGCTGTGGCAAGCCACTCGCCTACAAGTAATTAATTAAACATCAAAGTAAAATTTAACTCCCGTAGGCGTTAAGCTTGCTGACGCACAAACACCACGCCACATTTAAAATGCAGTGGCAAGCCACTCGCCTACAAGTAATTAATTAAAACATCAAAGTAAAATTTAACACCCGTAGGCGTTAAGCTTGCTGACGCACAAACACCACGCCACATTTTGAAACGCGGTGGCAAGCCACTCGCCTACAAGTAATTAATTAAACATCAAAGTAAAATTTAACTCCCGTAGGCGTTGAGCTTGCTGACGCAAAACACCACATTTTGAAACGCGGTGGCAAGCCACTCGCCTACAAGTGATTAATTAAACATCAAAGTAAAATTTAACACCCGTAGGCGTTAAGCTTGCTGACGCACAAAGAGAAGACAATGAGGGTAAATGCCATGGGCTTCGAGCAACGCGCTCCTAGTCACTTCCCTAGCACCTAGCCCCTTTCTCTTTAACCTTTTACTCCCCCTTCAAAACAAAAACGGCGGCCTAAGCCACCGTTTAATCATCAAACTAATAAAAACTAATTACCAAATTTTTACGCGATCAGCTGGTTTGATATACATTTTGTCGCCTTCTTTAACGTCAAATGCTTGATAAAACTCAGGCATATTCGACAAGATACCGATCACGCGGTAATGGCTTGGTGAATGCGGATCTGTCATTAGGCGGTTACGTAGCTCTTCGTCACGGTATTTACGACGCCAAATTTGCGACCAACCCATAAAAAAGCGCTGATCACCGGTATAACCATCAATCACTGGCGCTTTGTCGCCACCTAGCGATAACTGATAAGCAGTGAAAGCAACCGTTAGGCCACCTAAATCGCCAATATTCTCACCTAAGGTCAATTGACCATTAACGCTGGCATCTGCAAATGGTTGATACTCGTTATACTGTGCAACTAACTGACCAGTACGCTCTTCAAACTGTTTAAGGTCTGACTCGCTCCACCAATCACGTAAATTACCATCCCCATCATACTTAGCACCTTGGTCATCAAAACCATGCCCTAACTCGTGACCAATTACCGCACCAATTGCACCGTAGTTAACCGCATCATCAGCTTCTAAGTTAAAAAATGGTGGTTGTAAAATTGCCGCAGGGAATACAATTTCGTTATTCACCGGGTTATAGTAAGCATTGACTGTTTGTGGTGTCATGTGCCATTCAGAACGATCCACTGGCTTACCTAGCTTGTCAATCATATCGGCATAAGCCCATTCACTATGGCGAATATAGTTACCAACTAAATCATCCGCATTAATGCTTAACTGTGAATAGTCTTTCCAGTTATCAGGATAGCCAATTTTTGGGGTAAATTTGTCGAGCTTTTCTTTCGCAGCAAGCTTGGTTTCAGGGCTCATCCACTCTAGGTTTTCAATCGCAACGCCATAGCCTTTGATCACGTTATCAACTAACTCTTCCATGCGCGCTTTTGCTTCTGGCGGGAAATTGTCTTTAACGTACACTTTTCCTAAAATTTCACCTAACACTTCATTTGATGCATCAACGGCTTGTTTCCAAAGCGGAGTTTGCTCTTTTACGCCGCGCAATGTGGTGCTGTAAAAGTTAAAGTTTAAATCAACCAGATCTTTATCTAATATACCTGCATAGTTACTTACTAAATGAAATTTAAGGTATTGTTGCCACGTTTCAAGATCTGTCGTTTTATAAATATCGGCAAATTTTTCAAAGTAGCTAGGCTGACTGACGATAATATCTTGTACATTTACACCAGACGCTTTGAAGTATTCAGCAAGGTCAAACTCACCTGTTAGCTTACTTGCATCACTCACGCTCATTTTGTTATAAGACTTTGTAGCATCACGACTTTCAACACGCGTCCACTGTGCATCAGCAATACTGGTTTCAAGTGCAATAATTGCTTTAGCAGCTTCATCGGCTTTTTCTACACCAGCGCGTTTTAGAACGTCAGCAATGTAAACGTGGTACGCGGCACGAATTTTAGTGAACTTTTCGTCATCTTTTAAATAATAATCACGATCCGGTAAGCCAAGGCCTGATTGATACGCATATAATGCATTTTCACTCGAGTTCTTAGCATCATTATTTACATACCAACCAAATGGCACCGCGCCACCTTGAATACGTATTTGCGCCATAAGTGCGACTAAATCAGACTTATTTTTAACACCATCAATAGCAGTTAACGGGCCATTTAGCGGTGTTATACCTAATTCATCACGCTTGGCTTCATTCATGTAACTCTTAAAGAACGCACCTAGCTTATATTCATCAGTTCCAGCTTTAGCAGCTGTATTAGCAGCCGCTTGTTCAAGCACTGTTTTCATTGCGGCTTGAGAGTCATCATACAATTGTGAGAATGAACCGTAATTTGATTTATCGCCAGGGATCTCAGTCGTCGCCAACCATTGACCATTAACGTGATAATAAAAATCATCCTGCGCACGGACCGACTTATCTATATTTGCTAATTCAATACCTGAATTAAGAGCTGTTTTCACTTCACTAACAGCATTGCTTTCTGGCGCTTTAACATCTTGTTGTTCACCACAGCCAACTAGGCCCAGCGCAAGTGCAATACTTGCTGCAGTGAGCGATATTTTTTTCATGGGAATCCCGTAAATCATTATTGTTGATAATACAAACCGTTTAAGCAGCTTAATAATAAGCTGCTCTCTGGTCCCATCATAAACCTCATCGGAGCAACAATAAAATCGAATATGTAACAATTCGTATCAAAACTCTAATACGGTTATCTATCACACTGCTTTAGCAGTCATTGATTATCTAAGATTGGATTAAAAAACTTACAAACGTATTAATTTATTATCCGAAGCTCAGGCTGATTATTTAAACCTTACCACTAGCTCGTGCAGCGCCTCCGATACTGTTTTTAATAATGAAATAGCCTCAGCGGTATCTTTTGCATCAGTAAAGCTGTAATTAGCTAACTCTGAAATGCGAAGAATTTGCTGATTCACGTCCTCAGCAACATGTGATTGTTGTTCAACAGCAGTCGCCATTTGGGTCGACATACTCGCAATTTCACCTACAGCTTCAGATACACCTTGAAGCATCTCGCTACTTTGCAGCACTTGATTAAGACCATGCTGGGCATTTTTACCACCTTTTTCTGCAACATCGACAGCTCTTGTAGCCCGTGTTGTTAATTCATTCACTATGTCATAAATATCTTTAGTGGAATCTTGAGTACGTTTAGCTAAATTACGAACTTCATCGGCTACCACTGCGAAGCCACGCCCTTGCTCACCAGCACGCGCAGCTTCAATGGCGGCATTGAGTGCTAATAAATTGGTTTGTTCAGCAATTTGTTCGATTATTTGCGCAGCTTCGGCAATATTTTTGGTTTGCTCAGAAACTCGCTGTACGGATTCGCTGATTTCAAGAACAGTATCGCGGAGCTGTTCAATAGCTTGCTGTGTGGCATTCGCAATTTGACCGCCTTTAATAGTCAATTCGTTTGCAATATCAGCATGTGATGCGGTATCAGTAACATGCTTTGCCACATCAGCAATCGTGGTGGCCATTTGATTCATTGCCGCCGCAGCTTGCATGGTTTCATTTTGCTGTTGCTCAATTTTATCAAGCATGGTCTTGGTTAAGCGTTCACCAATATCTGACTGCTGCGACACTCTTTTTGACTCATTCTCAATCCGTGTGATCACAGCTCCTAAGTGTGCTTGTTGACTTTTAATTGCCACTTTTAAATGACCCAACTCCCCCGTGTCATCAGTGTAACTGCTAACCGCCAGTGAATGAGAAAATGCCCCTGATAACATTTCATAAAGTGCATTAACCATACGTTTTTTGGCTACTAGTCCCCATATTGCATAACCTAAAATAGCAGCAATAAAAAGCAATAATGCCGGACTTTGCCAACCCATAGTAAATAACAACACTGATGCAATAGTGACAATAATCAAAGCGATATTTTCCACCGCAATCGGCAAACTTAGCTGTTTGCTATTCTTTACTATGTTTTTATATAGCGCCTCCGCCCGCTTAACATCAGTTCTGCTAGGACAAGAACGCACCGACTCATAACCCGTGACCTTACCACCCTCAGTCACAGGAGTTATATAAGCATCAACCCAATAAAAATCACCATTTTTACAACGATTTTTAACTAAGCCCATCCAAGACTTCCCAGCTTTTAAATGCTCCCACATAACTTTATAAGCAAGAGAGGGCATATCTGGATGACGAATAATATTGTGGGGCTGACCTATTAATTGCTCTTTAGTAAAACCACTAATGGCTACAAACTCATCATTACAATCAACAATTTGACCTTTTAAGTCTGTTACAGAAATGAGCTTAGAATCATCTGGAAATGTTCTTTCAGTCTTCGTGACAGGAAGGTTCTCGCGCATGCTTATTCCTAAAATTATCCTCGCTTAAAATATAGTCTAAAAAGCACAGCACACCAAATTATCTAAAAAAACAACTCTTTTCGCGGTGGCAAGCCACTCGCCTACAAGTAATTAATTACACGCCAGAGTAAAATTTAACACCCGTACGCGTTGAGCTTGCTGACGCACAAACACCACGCCACATTTTGAAACGCGGTGGCAAGCCACTCGCCTACAAGTGATTAATTAGACACCAGAGTAAAATTTAACTCCCGTACGCGTTGAGCTTGCTGACGCAAAACACCACACCACATTTTAAAAACGCGGTGGCAAGCCACTCGCCTACAAGTGATTAATTAAACATCAAAGTACAACTTAACTCCCGTAGGCGTCGAGCTTGCTGACGCACAAACACCACACCACATTTAAAACGCGGTGGCAGGCCACTCGCCTACAAGTAATTAATCAGACACCAAAGTAAACTTTAACACCGTAGGCGTTGAGCTTGCTGACGCAAAACACCACAACACATTTTAAAACGCGATGGCAGGTCACTCGCCTACAAGTAATTAATTAGACACCAAAGTATAATTTAACACCCGTAGGCGTCGAGCTTGCTGACGCACAAACACCACACCACATTTAAAACGCGGTGGCATATTACGAAAGAGTAGATTAGATGTACTGGGATTAGTTTAAATATACACAATTCCAAAATGGATAATCACCCACACTTTTAACCAAGCCAGCCCTGAGCGGGTTTGCAACTATATATCTAGCTTGGTTAAGTAAATCGTCATCAGATCTAAGCTTGTGATCATAAAAGTTAGCTTGCCAAATTTTTCCGCTAGAAAGTAAATAACGGTTCAATTTAATCGTAGTAATACTTTTAAATTGACCAATAACTTTGGATAAATCATCAGTATTTCTAAGCTGAAATAGCCAATGCAAGTGATCAGGCATTAATGAAAAACAAATTGTCTTAAGGTTTCCCGAATGCGAAAAAAAATGTAACTCCCTCATAATTAAACAGCTACTATCAAAATCACAAAAAAGCTGCATTCTATTTTCAGTACAAATTGTAACTGAGTAATAATGATTAATTATCGAGCATCGCCCTTTAGTCCGCTTACTGGTATCAACCATTACTTTCCCTCAATTAACTACAAGTAAATATAGCAATTAATCGAGATCCCTCCAGTAAAGATTGAGCTTTCTTAATAAACAAACACGGAATTTTGAAACGCGGTGGCAAACCACCCGCCTACAAATAATTAATTAGACACCAAAGTAAAATTTAACACTGAGATAAACCTTAACATCGAAGGCGTTAAGCTTGCTGACGCAAAAACACCGAGCCACATTTAAAACGCGGTGGCAAGCCACTCGCCTACAAGTAAGTAATAAACATCAAAGTAAATTTAACACCGAGATAAAATTTAACACCCTAGCCGTTGAGCTTGCTGACGCACAAACACCACACCACATTTTGAAACGCGGTGGCAAGCCACTCGCCTACAAGTGATTAATTAAACATCAGAGTAAACTTTAACACCGTAGGCGTTGAGCTTGCTGACGCACAAACACCACAACACATTTTAAAAACGCGGTGGCAAGCCACTCGCCTACAAGTAATTAATTAGACACCAGAGTAAAATTTAACACCCGTAGGCGTTGAGCTTGCTGACGCAAAACACCACACCACATTTTAAAAACGCGGTGGCAAGCAACTCGCCTACAAGTGATTAATTAGACACCAGAGTAAAATTTAACTCCCGTAGGCGTTGAGCTTGCTGACGCACAAACACCACAACACATTTTAAAAACGCGGTGGCAAGCCACTCGCCTAGGTAAATTTAAACATCCACTTTTATTTTTTCGATAATCTCTACGTTGGCGGCAGGAAAATTGTAATCGTCTAACTTATCAATCGCGACCCATGCACTTTGCTGGCCTTCTGCGCCATGGGCTTGGCCGCTAAAATCAGTAACTAAATGCACGTCGAGTTTTACACATTTATCGCCATAATCATGCTCAATAACCATCAGCTCGCTTGAACTATTAATTGTTAAACCTACTTCTTCTTGAAGCTCGCGCTTTAGTGCTTCGAATACGGTTTCGCCAGCTTCTACTTTGCCGCCCGGAAACTCCCACAAACCACCTTGGTGTTTATCGTCAGGGCGCTTACAGATAAATAGTGTGTTATCTGCTTTGATAACCCCCACCGCTACATGCACAATTTTTTTATTCATCGTAATACCTTAATTAAAACCGCGCGGCATAAAGCCGCGCTTACAAGTAATTAATTAAACATCAGAGTAAAGTTTAACACCCGTAGGCGTTAAGCTTGCTGACGCACAAACACCGAAACAATATTGAATATCGCGGTGGCAAGCCACTCGCCTACAAGTGATTAAACACCAGAGTAAAATGCAACACCCGTAGGCGTTAAGCTTGCTGACGCACAAACACCGATACAATATTGAATATCACGGTGGCAAGCCACTCGCCTACAATTAATTAAACACCAGAGTAAAATGCAACACCCGCAGGCGTTAAGCTTGCTGACGCAAAAACACCGAAACAATATTGAATATCGCGGTGGCAAGCCACTCGCCTACAATTGATTAAACACCAGAATACAATTTAACACCGTAGGCGTTAAGCTTGCTGACGCACAAACTCCGATACAATATTGAACATCACGGTGGCAAGCCACTCGCCTGATATTTAACCTTACAATTAAAAAGCGACGCAGGCGTCGCTTTTTAATTGTTAATTATAACATTTGGTTATTTTAACTTACCACAACACTGTTTGAACTTTTGACCCGAGCCACACGGGCAAGGTTCGTTGCGGCCAACTTTTGGCTCTGCGCGTGATGTTACGACCGCACCTTTTGGTGCTTCGCCGCCTACGTGCTCAACTTCTTCATGTTGATATTCACGAGGAGCATTTTCACTTTGGCGGTGTTGCTCTTCAATTTTTTCAACATCTTCTTCAGCACGTACTTGTACTTTACTTAAAATACTAACTACATCAATTTTCAGGTTCTCAAGCATTTCAGAGAACAACTCAAACGACTCACGCTTGTACTCTTGCTTAGGATTCTTCTGCGCGTAGCCACGTAAATGAATACCTTGGCGAAGGTGATCCATCGCAGCAAGGTGATCTTTCCAATGTTGATCCAAGCTTTGTAGCATGATTGCTTTTTCAAACTGACGAAGTACAGAATCGCCAACTTGTTGCTCTTTCTGTTTGTAAGCTTGCTCAACTGACTCTTCAATTCGCTCACGTAACTTTTCTTCGTAAAGTTTGTTATCGTCAGCTAACCATTGTGTAATCGGTAACTCAATTAAGAAGTCTTGCTTTAAGCGCTCTTCAAGGCCCGGAATATCCCACATTTCAGCTAAACTTTGTGGTGCAATATATTGGTCAATAGTGTTGCCCAATACGTCGCCACGAATAACCGTGATCGTCTCTGAAATATCGCCTTCTTCAAGCAACTCATTACGTTGTGAGTAAACAACACGACGTTGGTCGTTTGCTACATCATCGTATTCAAGCAACTGTTTACGCACATCAAAGTTACGTGCTTCAACTTTACGTTGCGCGTTTTCAATGGCACGGTTAACCCATGGATGCTCAATCGCTTCGCCACGTTGCATACCTAGTTTACGCATCATATTAGTCATGCGTTCACCAGCGAAGATACGCATTAATGCGTCATCCATCGATAGATAAAAACGGCTTGAACCGGCGTCACCTTGACGGCCAGAACGACCACGTAACTGGTTATCGATACGGCGTGATTCGTGACGTTCAGTACCAATGATATGTAAACCACCAGCAGCAATTACTGCATCATGGCGAATTTGCCATGCTTCTTTAATCGCTTTAATTTGCTCATCAGTTGGGTTTTCAAGTTTTTCAACTTCGCTATTCCAGTTACCGCCTAACACGATATCAGTACCACGACCAGCCATGTTAGTTGCGATTGTTACTGTGCCTGGTAAACCAGCATCGGCAACGATGTCTGCTTCTTGGGCATGGAATTTAGCATTAAGTACGTTGTGCTTGATTTTTTCTTTACGTAAAAATTGCGATAAATATTCAGAGCTTTCGATTGAAATCGTACCCACCAATACTGGCTGGCCGCGCTCTTGGCAATCTTTAATATCGATTAGAATGGCTTCGTATTTTTCTTCTTGCGTTAAGTAAACTAAATCAGCGCGATCTTCACGGATCATCGGCTTATTAGTTGGCATAACAACAGTATCTAGACCATAGATTGACTGAAACTCAAATGCTTCAGTGTCTGCAGTACCGGTCATACCTGCAAGGGTATCGTAAATACGGAAGTAGTTTTGGAATGTAATTGACGCTAACGTTTGGTTTTCGTTTTGAATTTTTACATTTTCTTTTGCTTCAACAGCTTGATGTAAACCTTCAGACCAACGACGCCCTTCCATTGTACGGCCAGTGTGTTCATCAACAATGATTACTTCGTTTTCTTTTACAACGTAATCAATGTCTTTTTGATACAGCTTATGGGCACGTAATGCCGCATAAATATGGCTAAGCAGGGTAATACTCGCAGCAGAATAAAGCGAGTCGCCCTCAGCTATCAAACCACGTTCAATCAGTAATTCTTCAACTTTAATTTGACCACGTTCAGTTAAATGAACTTGCTTGGCTTTTTCATCAATAGTGAAATCACCATCGCCTTCAATACCTTCTTCGTCTTCTTTCTCTTGTAACTCAAGAAGCGGAACTATGGTATTGATTTCAGCATACAGCTGCGAGCTATCTTCAGCAGGACCGGAGATGATCAGTGGAGTACGGGCTTCATCAATTAAGATCGAGTCAACTTCATCGACTACCGCATAGTAAAGTGGACGTTGCACGCGTTCGTTAATGCTAAACGCCATATTGTCACGCAAGTAATCAAAACCAAATTCGTTATTGGTACCGTAGGTAATATCAGCGGCGTAGGCTTCTTTTTTCTGTTGCGGCATCATACCCGGTACGTTACAGCCAACAGTTAAACCTAAAAATTCAAATAATGGGCGGTTAGTTTCAGCATCGCGCTTGGCAAGGTAGTCATTCACAGTAATTACGTGAACACCTTTACCCGTGATACCACGTAAGTATGCTGGTAAACTTGCGGTAAGAGTTTTACCCTCACCAGTACGCATTTCTGCGATGCGGCCTTGGTGTAAAACCATACCACCTAGCAACTGTACGTCAAAGTGACGCATACCATTTACACGTTTTGATGCTTCACGTACCACAGCAAATGCTTCTGGTAGAATGTCATCAAGACTTTGTCCGTTATCGTAACGCTCTCTAAACTCTGCTGTTTTGGCTTTTAAATCTTCGTCTGAAAGCGCTTCAAGTTGCGTTTCAAGCGCGTTGATCAGCGCGACCGTCTTTCTTAAATTTTTAATAGTGCGGTCATTGCGACTACCAAAAATCTTGGTAAATAAATTAGATATCATGATAAAACCGTTACAATGTGTTCTTTGCTAGCCGAGTATCAGCTAACCCATTTTTATAATTACTAATTAATAGATTACTCACACGAGCACATATTAATTAGCAATTTCGAGAAACGTTGTGAAATACAGCGTTCAATACGTGCGCTACTATACCAGACTCTGCGAAACATCAAACCATCGCGTAGTTAAGATATCAGTTTTCTGCAAGAAAATTTAAAATAAGCCGTAAACATAACTTTAATTAAGACTATAAAATTATATTAACTATGAAGATATGGAGGTGGATAAAAGAAAATCAAGGGGAGTATAAGAACTTAGGTTCTAGGTTCTAGGTTCTAGGTTCTAGGTTCTAGGTTCTTCAATACAGTTGCAAACTAAATATACATGGTAAACTTTTCCTAGCGCCTATTTCTTCCTAGCGCCTAAAACCTTTATTTTTTACCATGCCTCGCTAGTCGCTCTAGCTTTTCTTTTAGTGACGGTGGTGCACTTTGTGCAATCGCATTAAGGTAATCAGCGGTTTGTTCACTCATCGCTAATTTATTCGCGGGAGTGGCGTTAGCTGTTTTTAACGCATTATTTGGACTTAATCGTTGGCTGGCTTGTGGATTAGCGGTAATTTTAATTTGCCCAAGTTCTGCCATACCGGCACTACGAAAGTGTGACAGCATATCCATTTTTAAGTAGTTTAAACGCAGTGCTATAGGTGCAGATACCGCCTCAATCATCAGCGTACCATCGCGATAATTACTAACGCGACATTTTCCACCTAAATTAGCGCCCAAAAATTCACTTAACAAAGTTTGTTGTTTATCTAATGCTTGGCTTTTACCTGCATACGATGACAATCGACCACTCAGGCCAGCCATAATATCGTTTAAAGGTTTTGGCGCGAATCTATCTTTAGCCATGCAAAACACCAAAAGTTACATTGAAGAAACTGAGTTTAATTGAATGCAAAGGTTAAAGCTACCTCGAGAAATGAAAGATACGGGGTAATAGGTGCTAGGTATTAGGTATTAGGTATTAGGTATTAGGTATTAGGTATTAG
>NZ_JACJDS010000043.1:0-43602 GCF_014163635.1 Pseudoalteromonas sp. SR44-8 | reverse complement strand
CCGCTTACCGCTTACCGCTTACCGCTTCAATCCCTATTAAACTGCAGCTCACATAATTTTTGATAAAGTGGATTACTCGCTAGCAATTGTTGATGAGTACCTGTTGCGATTATCTCTCCGTGCTCCATTACCACTATCATATCAGCATGTTTTACTGTGGCGAGGCGGTGGGCAATGATAAGCGTAGTACGGTTTTGCATTAAATGTTCAAGCGCAGCTTGTACATGATGCTCACTTTGCGCATCTAAAGCGCTGGTTGCTTCATCGAGTAACAGTATTTCTGGGTCTTTTAATATTGCTCTTGCTAATACAATTCGTTGTTTTTGGCCGCCTGATAAGCGCACCCCTTGCTCGCCTAAAAAGCTCTCGTAGCCGTTAGGTAATTGTGCAATAAATTCATCCGCGTGAGCATGCTTAGCGGCAGCATATACTTGTTCGTCGCTTGCATCTGGGTTGCCATAACGAATGTTATGCATCACATCAGAGCTAAATAAAATCGGGTTTTGTGCCACCATGCCCATGCTGTTTCTGAGCGTATTAAGGGATAGATCTTTGATATTAATATTATGAAACTTAATGTCGCCACCTGCAGGGTCATAAAAGCGTTGTAGTAATTCAAATAACGTGGTTTTACCAGCACCTGACGGACCAACGATTGCTACTGTTTGGCCTTGTTCAATCGTTAATGAAATAGTTTTTAAGGCGCTCACATCAGGACGCGATGGATAATTAAAAGTTACTTTATCAAGACTAATGGCTGGAGCGTTAGAGTTGTTATGTAATAACTGATCTTGTGGTGCTGCAGGGTTTGTGATCTCACTTTTAACCGCGAGCAGTTCAAGTAACCGCGCGGCAGCGCCCGCTGCACGTTGTAGCTCGCCATATACCTCAGCAACGGTTGCTACCGACATCGCTACCATAATGGCGTAAAACACAAATGCACCTAACTCACCGCCAGTCATTGTGCCTGCCAGTACATCACTACCACCTATCCACAGCATCACGCTAATTGCGCTAAAGGTCAAAAATATTACTGCAGCAATTAAAAATGAGCGCTGTTTAATGCGGCTTTTCGCAACGTTAAAGGCTTTTTCGGTCTCTAGTGCAAAAGCGTGTTGTTCGCGTTGTTCGTGGCTATAGCTTTGCACTACTTTAATATTTTGAATTATTTCTCCCGCATAAGTGCTGATATCGGCAATCGCATCTTGGCTGGAGCTGGCAAGTTTGCGTACTTTTTTACCAAAAATCATCATGGGTACTAACACCAGCGGCACACAGGCAACTACAACTAAAGTGAGTTTTAAGTTAGTAAATAACAACATGGCTAAACCACCGACTAGCATCAGAGCGCTGCGCAGTGCCATTGAAAATGACGAGCCAATGATTGATTGCAACAAAGTGGTGTCGGTTGTTAAGCGCGACATTAATTCGCCACTGCGGTTTTCTTCAAAGTAACTCGGGTGCAGGGTGACTATGCGATCAAATACCGCTTTACGAATATCATTACTGACGCGCTCACCAATCCATGACATTAAATAAAAACGGCTGAATGTTCCTATGGCTAATAAGCTGATCAAGCCAATTAGCACGATTATGGCTTGTTTTAATTGTTCTTGAGAGCCCGCAATAAAGCCGTGATCAATAACAAATTTAACTCCTTGGCCCAATGATAAATTAACCCCGGCAGTAACAAGTAATGCTGCAAGAGCTGCAAAAACCACCCATTTATACGGCTTAATAAACTGAAAAATAGGAATTAAACTACTAAAAGCAGCTTTGTCTTTTTGCTCGGTTTTACTATTGCTCATAGTGGATTCTTTTAGATGAATAGGGTATAGATATGGTTACTTAAATCATAATTTCAATAACTAACTAAGGGACTAACCATGACAACTGAAAAAGTAACGGGCGAATTTAACGTTAAACTCAATCCTATTGAAGGTTATGCAAAGGGCATTGATGGCGTAAACCTGGGTCGTATGTCGATTGATAAAACGTTTACAGGTGAGCTTGATGCAACCAGCACTGGCGAAATGCTCAGTGCCATGACCGCAACTCAAGGCAGTGCCGGTTATGTGGCAATTGAACAAGTAGTTGGCACACTTGCAGGTCTTCAAGGCAGCTTTGTGCTGCAACATTTTGGCACTATGGATAAAGGCCAAGATTCATTAATTTTAAACGTGGTGCCAGATTCTGGCAGTAATGAACTTGCAGGCCTTAGCGGAAAAATGGCAATTCGCATCGAAGCAGGTATACACATTTATGATTTTGAGTATCAATTATAAGCGATACAGCCATGCAGAAAATAATTGAGTTTAAAAAGCAGCGTGGCTTTTTTAGAGGCGGTATTGATATTGACGCACTTAATGAGCGAATTTATCAATTAAACCAAGATGGCTGGAAAGTAATAAATGTTAGCGCCTCTACAGGATTATACGGCCAAGTTTATGCATACATCTTACTTATTGAAAATGAAGAACTATAAGGAATATAAATGACGTTATCACTGTGGCTAAGCTTAGTCGCCATTTGTATGATGGGTGCAATGTCTCCTGGGCCAAGTTTGGCTGTGGTGTTAAAACACAGCATTCATGGCAGTATGAAGAACGGCATGTTGGCAGCGCTGAGTCATGGTGTTGGCGTCGGTTTTTATGCTGCAGCATCGTTACTTGGCCTCGGCGCACTAATGTTGCAATTTCCTACTGTGTATCAAGTGTTAGTTTACTTAGGTGCAGCGTACTTGGCATATTTAGGGGTTAAAATCTTATTAGCTAAACCAAGTAATAGTGAGTTAAAAGTGGCTCAGCAAAGTGGCAGTGCAAAACAAGCTTTGCAAGACGGCTTTGCTATTGCGTTTCTAAATCCTAAATTAGCGGTATTCTTTTTAGCCCTGTTTTCACAGTTTATAGATCCTGCCAATCTCAGTTTTAAGGTCGGTTTGATTATGTGCTTAACGGTTTTTACTATTGATACTGGCTGGTATCTGATTGTTGCAGCATTGACAGAGCTTTCAAAGAAGCGCTTTGCTTTTACTAAATCATCCCCATGGTTTGATAAAATATTAGCGGTGATTTTTATTGGTCTAGCAATAAGGGTGGTGCTAATGGTGTAGTTTATTAAACTTAACTAATCCTTACTACTTCCCTTTAAAGCTGTTTTTAGCAATTTCTAATTCACCTGTGTAATAGTGGCTTATGACTGAGTTATTCCGTTAGTCAGTCGATTTATTTTACGTTATCTACATGATCGCAGCACTTCTAAACTAAGTTCCTCACCTTGCTAGCTATTGCCCTTACTGCTGCATACGTATTCATCACACTTATTTTACTTTTTAGTTACACTTTATTGGTTTTATTTTATCCATAATTTCAAAACAAACAGCACACAATTATAAAATCAATAGGGTAGAAAGCTCATGGGGAAATTCAAACTAAGTGCGTTAATGCTCGCAATGTTTGCAGCCAGCAGTGTATTAGCTGCGGTTGAAAGTGACGCGCAAAGTACCGTAAAAAAACCACAACTAGAAGAAGATCTTGAAGTCATTGAAGTGCGTGGCTTTAGTCGTAGTTTAATCCAATCACTTAATCAAAAACGCTTTACTGATACGGTATCTGAGCAGTTATCGGCGGATGACTTAGGTGCTTTGCCTGATGTATCTATGGCTGATGCGCTCACTCGGTTACCGGGGATCTCAGCGGTACGAACCGGCGGGCAGGCGGCAGAAATCAACATTCGCGGTATGTCCGGTGGATTTGTATTTTCAACTTTAAATGGCCGTGAACAGGTATCAACTAGTGGCAGCCGTAGTATTGAGTTTGACCAATATCCGTCTGAATTGATCAGCTCAGCAGCCGTGTATAAATCACCAAAAGCATCGCTTATCGAAGGTGGTGTTGCAGGTACGGTAGAACTGCAAACAGCTAGCCCGCTTGATAATGATCAGCAACATAAGTTTGTGGTTAACGCCAGAGGTATGTACAACGACCGAGCGTCAGAGGTGAACGATGCCACTGAGTTTGGCGACCGCATTAGTTTTTCCTATCAAGGTAAATATCTTGACGATACTTTAGGTGTAGCACTTGGTTATGCACGGTTATTTCAACCCAGCGTAGCAACACAGTTTATTGGCCTTGCCTATAACGATAATAAAGACGTTGATGGTGTTGCAAATGATACTAATGGCCCCGAACTTAAACCTGAAAATGAGTATATCAGCGAAGGTTTTGAGCTTCAGCATTTAGGTGGAGAAGAAACCCGTAACGGTTATATGGCGGCGATTGAATGGGCACCGGTGGATAATTTTAAATTAAAAGGGGACGTGTTTTTATCACGCTTTGATACTGAGTCATTTGCCCGTGGGTTACGAGTGAAATTAGGTGGCCCAACGGCCACTTATACAAACGCTCAGCTAGAGGGAAATTCAGTAGTTGGTGCCTCTGTTAATCGTACTTCAAAAGGCTACACTCGCGTTGAAATTGTGAATGATGATAACCAAGACTTTGATGAAGTAGATAGCTACGGTGTTAACGCCGATTGGCAAGTGACAGAACGTTTAAACGTTAATGTTGATGTGTCGCTGTCACGGGCTAAAAGTAACTTTCGCAATGGCTTATTGTGGGCGTTGGTTGCCGAAGACGCCTCAGCCGAAGAACCTGTGTTAGATAAAAACGTATCAATAAACTACCAACTTAATGGTTTAAATTTACCTGATGTAGGCTTTAATCAAGCGGCTGCATTTAGCGATATCGACCGAGTAATGGTTAGTAAATACGGTATTTACCCTTATCAAAATGAAGATGAAGTAAGCGCTTATCGCCTTGATTTTAAATACGAGCTGAATAACAGCTGGTTTAGCTCTGTTGAATTTGGCGCGCGTTATTCAGATCGCGAATACAGCAATAACCGCTCAGTGTTTGAATACGGTAATGATGGTGATTTTTCAGTGAGTGAGCCGCCACTGCGTTTAACCAATGACATGGTAAATGTTGTTGACTGGGAAGGTGACTTTAGTTATTTCCCGTCATATTTGGCGATTGATTTAGACAAAGCGCTTAATGCTTGGTTTCCTGAAGGCGCACCAGAGCCAGTTAAAACTTGGGGTAATGCAGATGGGGTAGTTGACTCGCAAGGTTACACCACTAACTATTCGTGGACCATGCTACAAAGTGGCTCAGTGTATGAAGAAGTGCTTTCAGCCTACGCCATGCTTAATATTAATACTGAAATTGGTACTATGCCGGTACTGGGTAATATTGGTATTCGCCGTGTTGATACCGACCAATCGGCCACTATTTTAGAAAATGTTAATGGTGATTTATCACTCGGTGCACAAAACATTACCGACAGTATCGGCATCATAAATAAAAATTATTTACCTAATGTACTTGGCACAACTTATACCGATTATCTGCCATCCCTTAATTTAAACTTTCAGCTAACGGATAACACGCAATTACGCTTTGCGGCGGCTAAAGTAATGTCGCGCCCACCGATTAATCGCCTAGCGGGGGACGCCAGTGCGCAAGCTGATAAAACCAGTGGCAAAATTAACGGCTCAAGTACCAATAATCCATTCTTAAAACCATTTTATGCCGACCAATACGATATCTCTTACGAGCATTATTTTGATGAGTCAGATGGTGCGCTAGTGATCGCAGGTTTCTATAAAAACATCGATTCGTTTATCGATACCATCGCCATTGAAGGGTTTGACTTTAAAGGTAATGGCTTTAACGTCCCTGACTATATAGAAAATCCAGTCAGTGGTGAGCAAGTTGCCACAACTAACGGCACTTACACAACGGCGGTAAATAACGCCAATGGCGGTTATATTCGCGGTATTGAACTTGCCTACACGCAAGTATTTTCGTTTTTACCCGCGCCGTTTGATGGCCTTGGGTTTAACGGTAGCTATTCATACACCGAGAGCGAAGTTGAATCTATCACCAGCTTAGGTGGTGAAACGGTTACACAAGGTTTACCTGGTTTGTCTAAAAACGTGTTAAACGGCACTTTATTTTACAGCTTAGATAATTTTGAAACCCGCCTTAATGTGCGTTACCGCTCAGACTTTGTTTCAGAGCAAGTGGCGATCAATGAGCAAGTGGTTAATTTTGATGCCGAGACCGTGGTCGATTTTCAAACCTCTTATCAATTTACAGACTCATTTGGCATGTTGCTACAGGTTAATAATCTTACTGATGAACCAACCCAAAGTTACTTTGGCAATGAAAACATCACCGGTACTACCCAGTACTTTGGTCGTCAGGTTTATTTAGGTTTTACCTATAGCCACTAATAGCAAATTGGAGCATAAATAATGAATAAAATAACTAAATTGACTCATTTGCTATTAGCAGTGAGCTTAACACTACTGTTTGGCTGTGGAGGCTCAGGTAGTAGCGATGTAAAAGCAGGCCAAGCCTTATTGACTTGTGATGTACCGCAAGTCCCTAGTGCAGCAGGCACTCAATGTGTTGATCCTGAGCCTATCTCTTGTGACGCACCGCTGTTTCCAGATGCAAATAATGAAAGCTGTACCAGTGGCTATAACCCCGACTTACCAGACCCTGTGGTATTTGCAGGCGAAGGTGAGGCTATTTTATTTTATAAACGTGATAAGAATGAAGGGTACGAAGGCTATCGTTTACACTCTTGGAATACCGACGGCTGTGATGCTTACGCGCCGCCGTTTGATGCCACCGATTGGGCTAATGGCCATGAATATAATGGTGTCGATCCAAACTATGGAGCTTATTGGATTGTCGCGCTAAAAGACGGTTATACCGAGTGCGCTAATTTTATTATTCATATTGGCACAGAAGGTTCAGGTAAAGCCCATGGTGATGTGGATTTAACCATGCCACTGATGCAGGACGACGAGCGTTTTGTACGTATGAACTTTACCTTTGACGGTGAGCCAACAGTATTTGAATACCCAGTAGAAGCGCTTGGCGAACGCCCCGTTGCAATTGACGGTGCATCAGCACACTGGATTGATTTAAATACTGTGCTGTATAAGCCAAGTAATGAGCTTACGCAGATTATTAAGCTGCATTCATCAGCTGCTGCCGATTTGGTTGTTGATGTTGATACTGGCTTAAATGGTGAAACCGTTGAATTAATGGCAACGAGTTTAACCGATGCACAAGCAGCGAAAGTACCGCACTTAACAGATTGGACTGCCTATCAAGGTAATTGGGATGCCGCTACTGCAAAACAACTTATAAAACAACAGCTCGTTGTAGCGGGCTACGATGCAGAAGGCAAGCTACTTGAAGCAAGTTTTGTGCAAACCGCCAAAGCCCTTGATGCACTTTACACCCAAGGTGAAAACGACGCAAATGAAGCCATGCTAGGCGTGCATTATAATAACAATGCAATTGATGTTTCAGTATGGGCACCAACCGCTAGCAATATGATGCTTAATGTATTTGACGCCGATAAAGCACAAGTACATAGCACTGCCATGACGTTAGACAGCAATACAGGTATTTGGTCAGTGAGTTTAGACAGCAAATACGACCGTCATTATTACCGCTATGCGTTTGATGTTTACCACCCTACTACTCAAGCGATTGAAAGTTTATGGAGTACCGATCCTTACTCACTGAATGTATCAAGCAATGGCCTGTATTCGCAGTTGATCAACTTAAATGATGACGATACCAAACCACAAGGCTGGGATGAGCGCAGTGTACCAACAATTACCAACCCGGAAGATGCCATTATCTATGAAGGTCATGTACGTGATTTTAGTATTCGCGATACGTCAGTAAGCGCAGCAAACCAAGGTAAATATTTAGCATTTACTGAGCTTGAAAGCATCCCTATGCAGCACCTTAAGCAACTAGCTGACAAAGGTTTAACGCATTTTCACTTACTCCCTGTAACAGACATTGGCACCATTGAAGAAGATGCGGATAAGCGCGTTGAAATCACTGACACCCTAGGTAAGTTATGTGAGCGAATAGACGATGCCGCCGATGCTTGTAAAATCGAAAATAAAAACAGCATCATTGCTGATTTAATGCAAAGCTACTTTCCGGGTTCTGATGATGCTCAAGCACTTGCCAGCGCGATGCGTGATTTAGACGGTTTTAACTGGGGTTACGACCCGCATCACTTTATTGCCCCAGAAGGTTCGTATGCATCAAGCAGTGAAGGGGTTGCCCGGGTTAAAGAGACGCGCGCCATGGTACAGTCACTTCAAGAGATTGGCCTTCGCGTGGTTCTTGATGTGGTATACAACCATACAACGTCATCAGGCATTTGGGAAAAATCAGTGTTTGATAAACTCGTGCCGGGTTATTACCACAGATACAGTGAAATAACGGGGGATATCGAGCGTTCAACCTGTTGTGAAAACACCGCGACTGAACATGTGATGATGGACAAGTTTGTTAGCGATTCACTGGTCATTCTTGCCCGTGATTTTGGTTACGACAGCTTTCGCTTTGATGTTATGGGGCACATGCCTAAATCATCAATTTTAGCAGCGCGTGAAGCGGTGCAAGCTGTTGACCCTGACAACTACTTTTATGGCGAAGGCTGGGATTTTGGTGAAGTCGCTAATAACCGATTGTTCACTCAAGCTAAGCAAGCTGATATGGCAGGCTCTGAAGTTGGCACATTCAATGACCGCATCCGTGAGGCTGTGCGCGGTGGGGCTATGTTTAGCAATAACCCGACCGATGGTAATTTAGCAGACCAAGATACTCTGCGTTTATCACTGGCGGGTAATTTACAAAACTATATCCTGAAAGACTTTAAAGGTAATTCGGCAAAAGGTAATAGCTTTAGCTGGAATACTCAGCCGACGGCTTATGCTTTAGACCCTGCTGACAGCATTAACTACGTATCAAAGCACGATAACGAAACCTTATGGGATCAACTGCAATATAAACATGCAACAAGTATGAGTATTGAGCAACGAGTGCGTGCGCATAATATGGCATTAGCAATTCCATTAGTAAGCCAAGGTATCCCGTTTATGCAACTTGGGGCTGATTTACTACGCTCAAAATCAATGGATCGTGACAGCTACAATGCAGGGGATTGGTTTAATGCGGTAGATTTAACGAAAGAAAATAATAATTGGAATATTGGTTTACCTAATGCTGAGAAGAACCAACAGAAATGGCCTGAAATCATTAAGGTCTCAGGTAATCCACAAGCTGCTGCACAGCCGCAAGATATAGCTTACGCAGGGGATGTGTTCCAAGAGTTTTTAGCTATTCGTAGTAGCAGCCCATTATTTAGATTAACCACAGAGCAAGATGTTATTGACCGTGTAGGTTTTCACAATGTTGGTAAAAACCAGCAACATGGTTTGATTGTAATGAGCATTGATGACGGTCAAGGTTTTGCAGATTTAGATAACCAAGTTGACGCGCTCGTAGTAGTAATTAATGCAACTGAGCAAGCGCTTTCACATACAGTACCAACCGCTGCTGGGTTTGAATTACATCCAATACTTAAAAACAGCACCGATAGCAGTATGTCTGGAGTGAGTTTTACTGCCAGTGAAACCGACGGTACATTTACAGTCCCAGCTTATACAATCGCGGTATTTGTAAAACCACAAGGCGAGAACCAAGGTGTAGGCTTAAGTGCGAATGCAACAGTGGGCGCGCCAGACGTAGTGCCTTTTGGCAGCACCACAGTATATGTGCGAGGTAGTTTAAATGATTGGGGCACAGCTGACAGCTTTGAGTATATGGGCAATGGTGAATACCGTATCGCTATTACTTTAACAGCGGGAGATTATGAATTTAAAATTGCCTCTGAAGATTGGTCGAGTGTGGATTTTGGCGCGCTGTCTGATGCTGATAAAGCAGTGTTGGAAAATCAAACCGAGCCTTTAATGCGCAGTGGCGCGAATATGACCTTTAATGCCGCAATTGATGCAACTTATGTATTCTCGTTTGATGCCAGCGATAAAGACAATCCAACGCTGAGAATTTATAACGAAGAACGATTCGTTGGCACGCCTGTATTTGTTCGTGGCAGCTTAAATGAATGGGGCACCAGTGATGAGTTAATCTATCAAGGTAAAGGCGTTTATACCTTTACTAAAATTCTCAGTGTAGGTAGTTATGAATTTAAAATTGCTTCTGAAGATTGGGATACCGTTGATTATGGTTCCGGTGAAGCGGATGCAATCGTAACCGTTGCCGAAGATAAGTTATTAGCTGTTAAAGGCGCTAATATGACGATGGATGTTGCAACCGAGGGTGAATATCAGTTCATTTTTGATGCCAGTGATTTGAATGCACCCACGCTGAGTGTATTTAATGCGCAAATGTTTGCAGACACTCAAGTTTACTTACGTGGCAGCTTAAATGGCTGGGGTACCGACAACCCCCTAATCTATCAAGGGAATGCTATTTATAGTACATCACTTGATTTAGATGCCGGTGATTATGAGTTCAAAATAGCCTCTGAAGATTGGAACACTGTGGACTACGGCGGGGTAGGTGAATCTCCACAGGTTATAGTTGGCGAGCAAAGTTTGCTTGAAGCTGTAGGGGCAAATATTAATGTAGCCATTGCTGACGCAGGCAACTATACCTTTACGGTTATTGGCCCTAATCGTAATAATGTGCAGGTACTGATCAATAAGAACTAAGCATTAATACACTTTATAAACAATCAGAACCGAGTATCCTAGATGCTCGGTTTTTTTATGATCAAATTGCAGCCTAGGCAAAGTTAGCGTAATTTATAATCATAATACGATTATGGGTAACTACGATGTCAGAAGCTATGTTAAAAAGTGCTACGTTTGATCCTAAAATAAAGCCTTATTGGTTAATTTTTGCAGTATGTGCAAGCACCTTAGGAGTTGTGACTATTCCGCTTATCCCGGTAATAGTACTGATTGTTTGGATTGTAAGTGGCAGTATATTAGCCGCTATGTCGGCTCAATTACTTGAGCGTAAACTGGTAGTAAAGCGCGGTGTATTTTTCAAAGAAGAAAAGTCCATCCCACTTGAAAAAATAACTGACGTCGGGTTAAGCCAAGGCCCGTTGATGCGTTTATTTGGTTTATATCGACTAAGCTTTGAAACCGCAGGTCAGTCTGGTCATGGCGCATTAGTATCGTTACTTGGGGTAGTTGATGCCAGTGAGTTTCGCGAGGCAATCTTAACTCAAAAAGATAATCTAACCGCACAGCAACCAACAAAAGCGAACAGTGATGAGCCACAAAGCCAAGTTGAGCTAATACGCGCACTTACTTACAGTGTGAAAAATATTGAACAAATGTTAGTGACGTTATTGGATGAGCGGAAATAGTTAGATATGAGTAATCCTATTTTGCTTTAAGGAAAATATGGAAAATACACCTTATATTAAGCTGTTTCGTAGGAAGACTCTGATACCAAGATTCATTGTTTTATTCTCGGTGCTTGTAGTTATTTTTCTAGCAAGCTTTTTATTTTTTACGGTTAATAGCCCTGAATCAAAAGCTAAAAACTTTCTCAAAAAACACGAGAATGATTTGGAGCACGCCATTTTACTTGCAGAGCAAAGGGATCTTCAGGCTGTACAATGGGTTGATGATAAAAGTGGTGAGCGTTTCGCGCATAAGTTAATAAGAAAAAAAGGCAGTAAAGAATTCGTGAAGGTGACCGATCCAAGTTTGGATGAGCTCACTGAGTTTTTACTGAATAAAAATATAGATGTTCTTTGGATTCAATATTTTCAGGGTGTTTGGTTGATTAGAAAAGCATTTACCTTTTCATACCAGGATAGGCAACAAGAAGGTTATTTTGTTTTTGGTAACCCTGAGAAAATAGGTTTATGTGTGCTCGGTTACGGCGCTAAAGATTATGGTAAGTACGAACATGTAACTGGCAATTGGTATATGGCAATGTGCGAGTATCCGCGAAATTAATACAGTGCTATGCCAATGTATTCACTAAACAGGGAGCTTAAGTTTACATTCGATAACCCAAGACTATTACATTAACTATCATTGGTTCCAGTTGTTTTAACCCTCCCAAAGTGTCTTATGCTATTAGCTCAAATTATCTCTAAACCCCTTGTTTTGTACCTTTTATGGGTGTAATTTAAAGCGATTTTATCTGAAAAGGATGCAGTTTTATTAGGGTTCAAAGTAGTTGATTTCTAATAGGGCTCTAATTTCGTAGCATATATTTGTGCTACACAAACACATGGAGAGAAGTTAAATGGCTAGTAAAGAGTCAACCGCAGTGATTTGGATGTTGTCAGATTCATTTATCTTAAGTGTGATGTTACTAATCGGTGGTTTTTTAGGTAAAGCTATCAGCCCATTCCAAGTTGTCTTTTTGGTTAATGTAATTGCAGCTTTTGCGGCCATTATATTATTCTCGAAAGGCAAATGGGAAAATATCAAACCCCAAAAAATGAAGCTACATATTTTCAGAGGACTGCTTGGTGTTAGTTCAACAATATGTTTGTTTTATGCTCTGCAATATTTAAGTTTAGCGGAAGTAACCGCGATTAACTTTTTTGTGCCACTTATAACGTCCATTTTGTCGGTGTTTATCTTTAGAGAAAAACCAAAAGCCTATGTCTATATGGCTATTATTTTGAATTTAGCTGGAGTGATGATGCTGCTTTCTCCAAAACTAATGGCGAGCCAAGTAACGCAGCAAAACCTCTATCTAGGATTGATCTTTGCACTGTCAGCGGTAGCTATTTTAGTCATTTATAATATTAATTTAAAGAAAATAGGCAATGCAGAGAAAGTTGTGCCTCAAATGGTTTTTGCTCCCCTCTATTCGGCGATTATCTTATTACCCGTCGCTATTTTTGTGTGGAAACCTTTAGGTACAAATAGTGCTCTACTAATTATGCTATATGGTGGGCTCCTTATTACTAAACTTGCAGCACGTTTTTTCGCTTTTAATAAAAGTGACTTATCTAAGCTAATGCCGCTTGAATATGCGCAAATTCTATTTTCTAGTATTTTGGGCTACATTTTTCTTCAACAAACTCAAACTTTATTGGGTATCGCAGGCATTGTATTGATCGTGCTATCAAGTATCGCTCATGTTTTATTCATGCACTTTGAGAGGAATAGCGACACTAAGAATATGAAAGGAATTACCAATGATTAAAGTCTTAACGCAAAAATTCCGGCGATCAAGTGATCGCCGGGCTGTTTTAATCTTTCATCTAAAGCTTTTTCCTAGCACCTAGAATCTTTACCCTTGTATTACTGGCTGACCTGCTAGCATACGTAGTTCTTTACTGCGCTCGGTTTGCATTTCGTATGAAGCGGTTTTAATGCTGCTCACGTAATTCCACTTAGCGGTGGCTTGCTCTGGGGTAAAGGTCACGGTTAAGTAACCTCTATCGACTAAGTTGTTATAGATAAGATCATTGACTAATAGTGCAATAACTTGCTCCATTTGTGCCGTAACTTCAGGTCCTTGTGTATTCAGCGCTAGGTATTCTTCAAGACCAGGCGAAGACACCGAAGAGGTAGCAAATTCTACACCGGCATTTTGTGACGCTGCAATTGGGTTTGCAGCATCAGTAACTAATTGCCCAGCCCAACCGTTATGAGTATCACCCGCTAAAACCACTAAGTTCTTTTGTGCGGCAATGGCAGTACCAAGCAGCACTTCACGTTCGTAGGCGTAACCATCCCATGCATCTAAATTGTATGGTGCAGTAGTATCAACTCGAGCGCGTTCCGCATCAGTAACACTTGGATCGCCTGCAAGCACGCGGCCTTTGATTTGTGCAAGTTCAGCAAATAATGCCGATGCTTGTGCTAATAATGCATTAGTGTCGCCGCCATTTGCTTGACTTATTTGTAAGCTCACTAGTAGTTGCAGTACTTCAAACGGCAAATGCATTTTGGTCATCAGTACTTGTTGGCCAAGTACCTGCCATTTTGAGTTTGATGTTGTCATGCCATCAGTGAGCCATGTTAGCTGCTCATTGCCAAGTAATGCGCGCGATGGTGAGCTTAGTGCATTTGCAAAATCACTTTGTCCTTGTGCACTGGTTAGGTCAAAATCAGCATAGCTTAGCTGTTCATCACGGGCGAGTACACGCGTGTCTAGCATGTATAAAGAGACTAAATTACCAAACTCAAAGCGACGGTAAATTCGTTCTTTATCAGCTACATTACGAATTGGCATCCATTCAAAATAGGCCTGTAGGGCATGTAGCTTACGTTCGCTAAATTCACCTTCGCCTTCATTATGGTTTTCTGCGCCATTTCGCCATGTGTCATTGGTAATTTCGTGGTCATCCCACACAGTAATAAATGCACAGTTACTATGCGCAGCTTGTAAGTTTGAATCAGTACGATAGTGGGCATAGCGGTTACGGTAATCAGCTAAGCTAATTATTTCGTCACTGTTATCTTCTGGCAGTAAACGGCCTAAAATACCAGCATCTTCAGTAGCGTAGCCATCATTGCCGTATTCATAGATGTAATCACCTAAATGCAATACAGCGTCTATGTCTGTTTGCTTGGCTATTTCACCATACACATGGAAAAAGCCTGCGGGGTAGTTGGCACACGATATAACAGCAAATTTCACTTTATCAATACTGCCTGTTGGTAGTGTTTTACCTGCACCAATAGGTGAGGTTTTGCCATTCGATTTAAAGCGATAATAGTAAGTGGTGTTGGCGTTTAAGCCTTGTAAGTCGACTTTTAAGGTGAAGTCTGTAGCTGCACTTATATGTGTTTCACCATTGTGGCTGATATTAGCAAAGTTAGGGTCGGTTGCTGCTTGCCATTGTACTTTAATGCTGGTGGTTGTTGGATCTAGAGGGGTTACACGAGTCCACAGAATTAGGCTGTCAGCTAATGGATCACCACTGGCAACACCATGAGCAAAGCTTACGTCAAGAATGTCGTCATCTTCATCATCAAACCGACAAGCTGTTAATCCTAATGATAAAACGGCGACACCAAATCCTGCCGCCGAGGCTTTTAAAAAATTTCTTCGTGTAAACGTCATTGCTCTGTACCGCTAAATTTAAAAGTAAGAGCTTATCCGACCAGTATGACTTTTATGTGAAGCTGTTATGCCAATTGCATTAAAATACTTGGCAAACCTGTTCTGCATTACAGGTAATAACGGTGACGTTTTCATAACCAACGCGGGTAAGTGCTTCAGCGCTTAATGTTGCGCGTGCGCCACTGGCGCAGTGTAAGTAAATTGGCCGAGCTGGGTCTTTTTCGATTTCCATTAACTTCATTTCTAGTAAACCACGGGGAATATTAATTGCGCCGATAGCTGCTTTTGCCGCATGTTCGGCGGGTTCACGTACGTCAATTAATAGCCCTTTGTTGTCAGCAATTTCTTGCTTGGCCTGTGTAGCCTCAATGCGGCGTTGATTTGGCGTAATTATTTTCATTAGATCTGGGATTGAAGTAAGCATGTTATTCCTCGAAACCTAGTTTTTTTAAAAGAGTGATCATCGGGCACCATTTACTAAATGCTGATTGAATTAAGTTTAGAGCAATAAACACTGTAAACCAAATCCACAATGGATCATGAAATTGCTGTAGTAACAATGATATGCAAATCATTACACCTGCTATCAAGCGAAGAGCATCGTTTAGTTTCACGGTTAACCTTAGTAATAGTGACTGTTACTATTTAATATATTAGATAAAGCTACATTAGTAAATTATAATATTAGACTTTTCTAATATAGCTAACTATAATCTGCTGTACTTTGAATATAAGAGTGGAACTATGACTATCGACTTTGCAGCTATGGCTAATAACGTAGAGCATGCTGAGCAGCTATTAAAAATTTTAGCAAATAAAAACCGTTTAATGATTTTGTGCTCTTTGCAGGGGCGTGAAATGAGTGTTTCTGAATTAAATGCGGCTGTACCATTGGCACAGTCTGCTTTATCGCAGCATTTGGCTACACTACGAAAAGCAAATATTGTTAGTACTCGTCGCGAAAGCCAGACCATCTATTATCGGGTGATTAACGACAACGCACAGGCTATGTTAGCCACGCTCTATGGTTTATTTTGTAAGGAATAACCTAATGGATAAGCTCGACAGTGCAGTAAAAAATAGTCTTAACGGGCGTATTCCTATCATTATTTTTGTAATGGCTGTGTTGCTTGGCATTATGGCTTTACAGCAAACTCCCCGTGAAGAAGAACCGCAAATAGTGGTGCCGATGCTGGATATTTATGTCTCAGCTCCTAACATTGAAGCTCCCGAAGTGGCAAGGCTGGTCACGCAACCACTCGAGAAGTTATTGGCGCAATTACGCGGTGTTGAGCATATTTATTCAACCACACAAAGTAATGGCACTGTGGTGACATTGCGCTTTACTGTGGGTCATGATCGTGAACAAGCAATCCTCGATACTTACGCCAAACTATATAGTTATCAACATACCATGGCGTCAGTTATTAGCTCATGGCAGGTGCGCCCGGTCGAAGTAAATGACGTGCCGATTGTGATGCTAGGCTTATTTAGTAAAGATCCTAAATTATATAACGACTATGAGTTAACCCGTTTTGCTAACGAAATTGCGAATAGTTTACAGCGCATAGAAAACACCAGTGAAGTTAAAGTGATTGCTGGGCGCAAACGCACTTTAACGGTCAATTTAGATGCGACGGCCCTAGCAGCTCATCAAACTACGCTCAGCGATGTTTATTATGCACTGAGTGTATCTAATCAATTATCTCAGGTTGGCAGTGTTGTTAATGCAGAGCAACAAATAATGCTACAAGCTGGTGATGTGTTACGAACAAAAGCCGCGATTGAGCAGCTTGTTGTAAATGTTATCAACGGCAAAAGTGTTTATTTAAAAGATATTGCAAAAGTACTCGATGGACCAAGTGAGCCTGAAAATTATCAGTGGCTAGCGCAATCTGATACCACACAAGAGCATCCTTTAGTCACCTTAAGTGTTGCTAAAAAAGCGGGCACAAATGCAGTCGCGGTCGCAAATGATGTACACGCAATGATGGCTGATTTAAAAACTAATTTTTTACCTTCGCAAATAGATTACACAATACTTAGAGATTACGGGCAAACCGCTAACGAAAAAGTGAATAACTTAACCTCAAGCTTAGTGTTTGCGGTATTTACCGTAGTGATTTTTGTTGGCGTGTTCTTAGGCTGGCGACCCGCTATCGTTGTTGGTTTAGCTGTGCCAATTTGTTATGGCATAACCTTAAGCCTCGATTTTGCGTTTGGTTACACCATCAACCGAGTAACGTTATTTGCATTGATATTATCACTGGGCTTGCTGGTGGATGATCCGATAACGGGCATTGATAATATTAGCCGTTTTTTACAAAACAAAGGCAATAAAAAACAACAGATTGTCGCTGCAATGAGCGAAATACGTGGTGCATTATTAATGTCGACACTGACCATCATGGTGGCTTTTATTCCTTTGGCTTATATCACTGGCATGATGGGCCCATATATGGCACCAATGGCATTTAATGTGCCTGTAAGCGTGATGGTCTCAACCATTGTGGCATTCTTTGTAACTCCTTGGCTTGCCATGAAGTTATTAAAAGAACCGGTTGTTGAGCACAATGATTTAACTTCCCCTAAAGTAGCTATTTATGAACGCTTATTAACGCCTTTACTGGCCAGTAAAGGGCGCGCAAAACTGATTTTATGGGCAACCTTAGGATTATTTATTATCAGTGCATTGCTGCCCGTGATGCGAATGGTGCCGCTGAAGTTATTGCCGTTTGATAATAAAAATGAACTACAAGTACTGATAGATATGCCCGAGGGGACGAATCTGGAGCAAACAACACTGACCGCTCGTAAAGTACAAGCTATAACATGGCAGCTTAGTGAAGTAAGTGAAATAGCTGCGTATGTTGGGCAACCATCAAGCATGGATTTTAATGGTATGGTGCGCGGTTATTATCGCCGTGAGGCCGCTAATTTAGCTGAGCTTAGAGTATTACTATTAGACAAAGCGCAGCGCGAGCAACAGTCTCATGGTGTCGTGATGCGTTTACGTAAACAGCTTGAGCCATTGGCCGTTAACGGCATTGTGATAAAAGTGGTTGAAGTTCCACCCGGGCCGCCAGTATTTAGCACCTTAGTGGCTGAAGTGTATCGTGATCCGTTTGTTGATACGCAAACCCACCATCAAGCGGCTCAACAAGTTGCACAACGACTGAAGCAAGAGCCCCATGTGGTTGAAGTTGATACAAGTATTGCAGCCACGGCACCGATGCAGCGCTTTATTACCGATAAAGCCAAGGCGGCTTTGTCGGCGGTATCAACACAAGATATTGCCAATACATTAACGATTGCATCTGCGGGTAAAAATGTGGGCGTAATGTATGTCAGTGGTGAAACGCAGCCCGTTGAGATCAAAATGCAATTACCATATCAGCAGCGAAACCAATTAGCGCAACTGCTTGCTATACAAATCAGAGGTGATAGAGAGCTGGCAAAATCAACTAATGAGTTTGGTTTAACTAGTGCGCCACGACCGTTGGTGGCTTTATCTGAGCTGGGTGAATTTTATAACCTAAATGTCGCAAAACCGATTATGCGTAAAGACCAACGCGAGGTTGTATACGTGATGGCAGAGCTTAATGGCCGTACTCCTGCAGAAATCATTGCGGACGTAAACGCTGATTTAAATGTAAGTAGCGATGATTTTGAGCAAACAAATTGGTTAGCCCGCAGCTTTTTTAATAACGGTGGAACCAAGGCTTGGCAATTACCACAAGGCACGCATGTAACGTTTAGTGGTGAAGGTGAATGGCGGATCACAATTGATGTGTTTAGAGATATGGGAATTGCGTTTGCTTTTGCGTTAACCGCCATTTTTATTATTTTACGAATACAAACGCAATCTGCCAGTTTATCGCTGATTATTATGTCGGCTATTCCACTTACTGTGATTGGTATTATGCCGGGTTTTTGGTTATTAAATCAGTTTGGTGAGCGCTCCATAGCCGGTGCTCCAGAGCCTGTGCTATTCACCGCAACAGCGATGATCGGCATGATAGCACTTGCTGGTATTGTGGTGCGTAACTCGCTTATTTTAGTTGAGTTTATTAATCAAGCTCGCGGGCAAGGGATGGCAATAAAAGCGGCATTGATTGCCGCAGGCACAACGCGGATGCGGCCAGTATTACTGACTGCTGGCACAACTTTATTAGGCAACTTAGTGATTACGTTAGACCCCGTATTTAGTGGTCTTGCTATCGCTATTATTTTTGGCATTGTGGCATCAACATTGTTTTCGTTGTTTGTGGTGCCGCTAGTTTATTATTTAGTGTTTGCGAACACACAAACAACCGAGGATGAAGCTCATGCAAGGTAAATCAAAACTGTTCGGCTCAATCATTGCGTTGTTAGTGATTATTGTTGCTGTGCTTTATATGGCAGGCAGCTTTTCAAATAAACAAGCCGCAGGAAATAAACCCGTATTAGCAACGACATATGAGGGAAAAGTCGCTACCGTTGAGCTGACGGCGATCAAGCGCAGTGAAGATGTTCCCGGTACTGTGATTGCAAAACAAAACACGCAAATTTCGTCACGAGTGATGGCACAAGTGGAACGTTTAAATGTACGTGCTGGTGATAGTGTTGTGCAAGGCGATGTTCTCATTACTTTGCAGCAAGACGATTTTAAAGCGCAATTGGCACAAAGTGATGCGCAAATAAAAGCCATTCAAGCGTCACTTACACAAGCTGATAAACAGCTTAAGCGCGTAACTGACTTATATTCACAAGGGTTGGTATCGGTTAGTGATAATGATGAGGCAAAAGCGAAATTTGATAACTTAACCGCAAGCTTAGCTGTTGCCAAGCAACAGCAAACCCAAGCACAAGTCGCACTTGAATTTACCCGTATAAAAGCGCCCATTTCTGGAGTTGTTGTAGAGCGGTTAGTTGAACCAGGTGATACCGCAGTGCCTGGTTCACCTTTATTGGCACTTTATAATCCACAACAATTACAGCTTGAATTTAATGTGCGAGAACGTCAGGCAATTAGCCTCACACTGGGTCAAAGCTTAACGGTCAGTTTGCCTTCACTTAATATAACCGCTGTTGCGGTGGTGAGTGAAATTGTTCCGATTGCCGATAGTGCTGCACGTAGTATGTTAATTCGTTTAGAGTTGCCAACACAATCAAACTTGATGCCTGGTTTATATGCACAGCTTCACTTGCCACTGGATACCGAGCAAGGAATTTTAATTGAGCCAAGTTGGGTGCATGAGTACGGTCAATTAGCCATGGTATATGTTATTAACGAGCAAAAGATTGAGCGCCGCTTTGTTCGTTTAGGGGAGGTGATTAATGCTAAACAGCATATTATCGCCGGGCTTAACGCCGGCGACACATTAGCGGTGGATTTTAAACCTAAATGAAGGTCGCAACTTCATCGAGTGATTTTTTCACCAAGGCATGATTAGGCACAGTAGCATCATCACTTGGGTAACCGGCAATGAGCAGCATATAGGGGCGTTCGTTGTCTTTGTCGCGGCCACAAATGTCGGTTAAAAAGCTCATTGGTTTAGGTGTGTGAGTTAGTGTTGCAAGCCCTGCGCGATGTAATGCTTGAATTAAAAAGCCGGTGGCAATACCGACTGACTCATGCACATAGTAGTTGGTGTTTTTATCATCAGTATTTAAGCCGCCTTTCTTTTGGCTGAATACGGCAATTAGCCAAGGTGCATGCTCTAAATAAGGTTTGCTGGCATCAGTGCCTAATGGCTTTAGAGCATCTAACCACTCTTCACCAGCGCGGCCTTCATAAAATGAGCGTTCTAATTTCTCGGCTGCTTCACGAATTTGCTTTTTCACATCACTACTATTAATTGCTACAAAATGCCACGGTTGGTGGTTTGCACCACTTGGTGCTGTAGCTGCGGCTTTAATGCAGGTTTGAATAATATCTTTTGGCACCGGTCGGTCGCTAAAACTACGAATTGTATGACGACGCTGGCTTGTCTTTAAAAACTCATTAGCGCGTTCAAGCATCTGTTCATGTGGATATTCAATAAAGTCTGTAAGTGGTTGGTGGTCATGTTGCTGCATGGCTTTTCGCTTCTTATTAAATGTTGATAACTATTTTTATACCCAGTAGCGAGATTAGGTGCAAGTAATATCTACTTTACAGTTATGTTATTTCCTAAAATAATGATTGTTAATTGCACATTGTGTTCACAGATTGTTCAGCTATATTTTCATACAGTATAGTTCGAAATTAAGAATGCATGGGTAGCTAAAAACAAAGCAACATTATTACAAGCACATGCTTTGAATACTCAGCCGAGCATACCGGCAGTCATTATTTAGACATTCAAAAATCATTAGTGCAGGCAGATTTTGTCGATAACTTAGTTATATAAAGTTATCGCTAGTGCAAACTGATGATGAAAATAACTACTGCAGTATTAAATACAGCTTTGAGTTAGTGTTACTTCAGAATTTAAGTTCACCTCTCCTAAGAGTGAAACCAAGCCGCACTTATTGCGGCTTTTCTGTTTTCATTCTGTTACAAAATTACAACCTCCTGCTATTGTTACTAACTTACTGGTAATGTAACTTACTTCGTATAAATAATTATTATAATCAAATACTAGGAAGTAAAAATGCTATCAATAACTGGGTTATCAAAAACTTACGATAACGGGGTGCACGCACTACAAGGGGTTGATTTATCAATAGGAAAAGGTCTGTTTGGATTACTTGGACCAAATGGCGCCGGTAAATCATCGTTAATGCGTACTGTTGCCACTTTGCAGTCAGCCGATGCAGGTTCTGTGATCTTTGACGGTATTGATGCATTTAAAGACCCACAAGCGCTTCGTCAGCGTTTAGGCTACCTACCACAAGATTTTGGTGTTTATCCGCGAGTTTCAGCTTATGACTTACTTGATCATATGGCTGTTTTAAAAGGGCTCGATAATAAAGCACTGCGTAAAGAGTCGGTTGAAGGCTTGTTGGCACATACAAATTTGTATCAGCATCGTAATAAAGCCGTGAGTGGTTTTTCTGGTGGTATGCGCCAGCGTTTTGGTATCGCACAAGCATTACTTGGTGACCCTGATTTACTGATTGTTGATGAGCCAACAGCAGGTCTTGATCCTGAAGAGCGTAATCGTTTTCATAATTTATTAGTAAGCCTTGGCGAGAAAAAAGTGGTCATTTTATCAACTCACATTGTTGAAGATGTCGCGGAGCTTTGCCCTAATATGGCGGTATTAGCCAGTGGCAAAATTTTACTTGAAGGTAACCCAATAGCACTTACTGATAAACTCCAAGGTAAAATTTGGCAAAAAACAACCAACCAAACTGAAGCGCAAGAGCTTGAACAGCATCTACCAGTGATTTCAAAGCGTTTATTCGCTGGGCAGACAATTTTAAATGTGTATGGTGAGCAAGCTCCTGAAGGGTTTACTGCTAGTCATGCTAACTTAGAAGATGTGTATTTTTCTACTTTGCATCAGCATCGTAATATCAGTGCAGCGTAGGGGAGGATATCATGTTTTTAAATATGCTTACCTTTGAGCTGCGTTATTTTATACGTCAGCCTTCATTTTATGTAACCGCTTTAATCTTTTTTTTAGTGGCTTTTTTTGCAAGTAGCAGTGACAACGTCTTACTTGGTGGCAGCAACGTTAATGTGAATTCACCATTTAGTATCTTGATGCTAGTTAGTATTTTGCTTCAGTTTGCTATTTTTTTAGTGGTAAATTTTGTTGCTGGTTCTGCGATTCGTAATGATGAAACGAATATGTCAGAGCTAGTTTTTAGCAAGCCATTCAAGCCATTAATGTATCAATTAGGGCGCTTTTTAGGTTCGTACTGTGTTGTTGCGCTTATTTTTGCGTTTGTACCGCTGGGAATATATTTAGGATCTGGTTTTGGTTTGCTAGTTGGTTGGCTTGATCCTGAGTTGGTAGGAGATAACAAGTTAGGCTATTACTTAACGGCCTATTTTTATATGGCAGTGCCTAGCTTGTTTGTTTTAGCGGCTATATTTAATGGTGTGGCAACGTATTTTCGCTCAATGATGGCAGTATATCTTACCGCGGTTGCATTTTTAATCGCCTACTCTACCGTATCTGTTTACTTTGATGATTTAGCGTTTCGATGGATAGTGGGTTATGCCGATCCTTTTGCAAGTGGCTCATTACTTGATATTACTCGTTATTGGACTGCGAGTGATAAAAATACTCAAACGTTAGAGCTAACAGGGGTTTTACTATTTAATCGTATATTATGGGTTATATTGGCAGCTGTTATATTTTTTGCCTCAGGCAAGCTGTCATCTCGCATTGTTATCAAGCGCGAAAAGAAGAAACTCGCTGCCTCTAATTTAACTAAACAAAAAGAGGCGGCTCTCATTGCTTCTTCGGTAAATCACAAAGCGAGCGCAAGTTCTTTCAAACAACAGCTATTATTGCGCTGTGCTTTTGAGTTTAAACAAGTTGTTATCAGTGCGCCATTTTTGATTTTAGGTATTATTACTTTAGCTGTACTTATGGTGCCATTACTAGCTCCAGTTGGTTGGTATGGCACAGTTAATTGGCCTGTTACTCAAAACATGGTTGGTATCATTCAAAATGCAATAGGACTATTAATTACTATTGTTATTGTGTACTACAGCGCTGAGCTAGTATGGCGTGAACGTAATAGCGGCATGGGTGATATTGTCGATAGCTTTCCGGTGCATAATAGTGTGTTTTGGGTGTCTAAGCTATTGGCTTTAGTGAGTGTTATTGGTCTGCTTTATATTTTTAGTATGGTACTGACAATTACTGTACAGCTAATTAAAGGACAGTTTAATTTAGAGCTTGGACAATACCTATTTAGGTTAGGTTATTTTGCTTTTTTACCTTTTGTAATGCTCGCTATTCTGGCCTTTTTTCTGCAGATAATCAGTGCTAATAAATACATCGGCATGGGATTATTTGGACTGTATTATTTAGTGTCAATAGTGCTAAGTAATTATGGGTTTAGTCATAATATGTTTCATTTTGCCCAATCAAGTCCTGCTGCTTATTCAGATATTAACGGTTATGGTCATTACTTAACTGGAGTGGCATGGTACACACTTTATTGGGGAGGGTTAAGTGTGGTGCTAGCCGTTATTGGGCTTGCATTGTGGCACCGTGGCCCGTCACAAAGCTTACGCAATCGTTTTGCGCAGTTAAAATATAACTTAGGTCGAAAAGGGCAAGCGGCGGCAGTACTTGGGTTAGTGGTATTTATCGCTGCGGGCGCACAAATTTATTATAATACAAGAGTGCTGAATGATTTTTATACTAAAGATCAACTTGAAAACTTGCAAGTTGAATACGAGCAACAGTTTGTGCAGTATAAAGATGACCCACTGCCGATAATCACTGACGTTGATCTTAATGTTGCGATATATCCACAGCAGCGCAAAATACTCGCCACTGCCAATGTGCTTATTACCAATACTAGTGAGCAAGCAATTAAGCGATTTTTGGTGAGTAAACCGGATAACAGCCCTCAGTGGAGTGTTAAAATTGCCGGAGGGGACATCACTGAACAATTGCCTGACTATAACTCAGCGTGGTTTGAATTTACTCAGCCATTAATGCCTGGTGAAGTGCGCAAAGGTGAGATTTCAGTCGAGCGCAGCCACCAAGGTTTTGCCGATAGCAACACCGATACTAAGCTTGTTGCTAATGGCACCTTTATTGATAATTGGCGCTTATTCCCGCGCTTTGGTTATAACGACAGTTATCAATTAACGGATAAACATGAGCGTCGTAAACGTGGCTTACCTGAGCTACAGCGTGCTAATAAACTTGAAGACACTCAGTATTACAAACAAAGCATGTTTGGCGCGAATGGTGGTTTTATCAACTTTGCTGCAACCATTACTACTGATGAGTCGCAATTTGCAATTGCACCAGGTTATTTAAAAAGTGAAACAGTGACTGACGGACGACGCACGTTCCGTTATGAAATGGATTCACCAATAATAAACTTTTATGCCATTTTATCCGCTCGTTTAGAGTCTAAAAAAATAACGCATAATGGAGTAAATGTTGAAGTCTATTACCATCAAGACCATACGTGGAACGTGGATCGTATGATTGAGTCGGTTACTGATTCAATTGATTATTTTTCTGCGGAGTTTGGTCCTTATCAACATAAGCAAATGCGTATTATTGAGTTCCCTGGTTATGAGTCATTTGCACAAAGCTTTGCTAATACTGTACCTTATTCAGAGCAAATAGGCTTTATTACAGATAACCGAGACAGTACTAAGATTGATGTGCCTTACTATGTTACTGCTCATGAGGTGGCTCACCAGTGGTGGGGGCATCAGGTTACCGGAGCTAATGTGCAAGGTGCTGCAGTATTGTCAGAAAGTTTATCGCAATACAGCGCAATTATGGTACTTAAGAAAAAATACGGTGAGCAAAAGCTACGTAAATTCTTAAAGTATGAACTTGATAAGTATTTGCAAGGTCGCTCAGTTGAAGCGTATCAAGAAATGCCGCTGTATAAAGTAGAAAGCCAAGCGCATATTTATTACCAAAAAGGTTCAGTGGTGATGATGGCCATGCATGATTTGTTTGGTGAGGAGCGTTTAAACAGCATTTTAAAAGAGTTTGTTAGTGACTTTAAATATCAAAGTAATCCTTACCCGACCACGTTAGATTTACTTAGTTATTTGAAACGTGACGCGACTCCCGCAGAGCAAGCGTTCATTGATGATCAGTTTATGTATATCACTTTATATGAGCTGACAATGAAAGAAGCGAAAGTATCTGATGAGGCTGATAGTGATGGCTTGTACACGGTCACTCTAACTGTCGAGGCCGCTAAAAAGCGTGCCGATGGTCAAGGTGAAGAAGCAGAGCAACCACTTGATGAAATGATTGATATTGCATTATTTAACGATGATCCTGAAAACCTACTAGCTGAAGATTTTGTGATTTATTCACAAAAGCATCGGTTAGTAACCGGCACTAACACCATTGAACTAAAAGTGAAAGAAAAGCCGCTTTTCGCAGGGGTTGATCCTTTTGTTAAGTTAATTGATAAAGATAGTGTTGATAACTTGGCTAAGTTTTAGAGTTCGTTAGCTGAGACTTGGTTTATATCCACTTTCACAAGGTGAAAAGCCGCATTTATTGCGGCTTTTCTATTGCTCTAAAACGGGCTAATTCATCAGTTAACCATTTGCTAGCGGTTAATGTGCTACTATCAGGTAAAATAACCGTATAGGCTTTACCACTCCATGAACTTTTGCTGGCAAGGTTGTCAATAAAATCATCAGCGGTTTTTGCATAGCGTTTGGCTTTTCGGTATTTCATGGCTAAATGCTCAGCCGCTTCTTCACTGTTATGTTCATCGCCATTTCGAATAAACGTTGCTTTACTTTGCTTAATAAAACTAATTAAGTGACTGACTTCCTGATCTGCGCTTGCTGCAACACTTAGCCGACTAACGCACAGTAAAAGGCACGCTATAAAAACGTATATATTATGGGGTAAGTGTTTCATCTATAGCCTCATTTAGGTGTAAATTTACCATTATAGGATTGTGATCTGAGCTTTGTTGTTGTGGCACACGGGTTGTATTAACGGTCACACCGCGGGGCTATATTTGTTAAAGCGCAAGACCAAAAGCATTTGTCCGTTTATCATCAATATAAAGCGTTTTTGAGAAACCAAGCTTATAAAGTGCGGTAATAGCTACCTTTTGCCTTGCATCACTACATGCATTGAGTTCCCCTGCAAAAATAATCGGTCCTTGATGTTGTTACATCTTGCGTGAGTGTATGAGCTGTTTCAGTAACGCCTTTATATTCGTCTGACAATGGTGCTGTGGCCAATGCTGTGATGCTTAGCAAAGCAATGGCAATTGCTACAATAGCAATAAAAGAAAATGATTTTATCTGCATCAATGACCTTAAAGCAATTTGACTAAAAAGAATGTTACTGCATTTTAGGTGCTCTAAATAAGAAAAAGTTCCTAAAAAAGCTTGCCAAGCTAATGAATACAGTTTGTTTCTACATTTTCAATACAGTTTCTTACTTTTTTTAGTAGGCATTCATTTTACACTCTGCACCACTAAATTAATCAGGATTAAGTTATGCGAATTTTTTTAATAAGTTTGTTATTTATTGTGCTTGGAGGGTGTTCAGCTGTAACAATCCAACCACAAAAAATGGCTAAACTTAGCTCAAAACCAACTTATCAAGATAGCCGTCCATTTTTTATGTGGGGACTGGTTGGTGAGCAGCGTGTTGATGTAAAAAAGGTATGTGGCGATCAAACTGTGGTGCAAATGCAATCACAACAAACATTTACCGATGGTGCGCTAGGGTTAGTCACGTTAGGTATTTATGCACCACACACAATTAAAGTCTGGTGTCAGGAGCAAGGTAGCGAAGGAGTTGGAATATGAAAAAGTTAACAGGGTTGTTCACTATTGTATTTATTGTCGTGTTAGCGGGGTGTACTAATATTCATTTTGATAACGGTGAATATGATGACTTAGCTGAAAACCATAAAAGTGAGCAATGGCATCACAACTTTGCCGCCGCTCTTTATGAGGGCTCGAATGCGGTTGATTTATCTGAGATTTGCCCTGATCCGCAATGGCAAAGTGTGCACACTTATAAATCATTTACTAATGGCTTAGCAGAACTGGTTGTTAACGAAGTTGGGCCTATTTGGTACCCAAAAACAGTTGAGGTGAGTTGTGCACAGGTACCGTATAAAGTGCAGTAATTTTTAATAATCAAAGATCATGTTAAAGTTGTACTAGTTAAGTACCTTAACCTTATTTAACTCAATCATATAGTTAGCATCGCACTCACTTTTAATGGGTGCTTTTTCTATGCTGGATATATTATCTTCTTCTCTCTATTAAAAGTATATTAAGTTAGTAGAATATAGTCCATTCGTATAGAGGCTGGCATTTTTTAGCATCGTGCACCAAATAGTTGAGAGATAATAATGAACAACGCAGAGCGTAAAATTGACGAACTAGTACTAGGGTTTTGGCGATTATTAGATTGGCAAATTACTCCACAACAGTGTTTAGCTTTTCTCGAGCAAGCAATTGAAGCTGGCGTAAGGCACACCGATCACGCTGACATTTACGGTGGATATGGCTGTGAAGCAGAGTTTGGTAAAACCTTGGCTTTAAAGCCAAGTATTCGAGATGAGATTAGAATTATTACCAAGTGTGGTATTAAACCTGCTTTTGCAAGCTTAGGATTAGCAGGCCAAGCTAATCATTACGATTCGAGTGCCGCACATATTATTAGCTCAGCACAGCAATCGTTAAAGCATTTTAATACCGATAGATTAGATGCATTACTTATTCATCGCCCTGATTATTTGATGAATGCAGACGAAGTAGCTGAGGCATTCACTACTCTTAAGCAAAATGGTGATGTACTCGATTTTGGTGTATCAAACTTTACGCCATCACAACTAAGTTTATTGCAGTCGCGTCTTGATTTTGAATTGGTGACCAATCAAATTGAATTTTCACCGTATGAAATGCAAGCACTTGATGATGGTAGTTTAGACCAATGTCAGTTACTTGATATTAAACCTATGTGTTGGTCACCTTTGGCTGGCGGTCGCATTTTTGCAGAAAATGATGAAAAAGCGATTCGCCTGCGTCATGTACTCGAACAAGTAGGCAGTGAAATAGGTGCAAGTTCAATAGATCAAGTCGTATATGCATGGTTATTAATGCACCCAAGCAGCCCATCAGTGGTACTGGGTACAGGTAATATTACACGAGTTGAATCAGCTGTTGCCGCTAAGCAGTTAAAACTCAGTCGTGAACAATGGTATCGTATTTGGCAAGGTTCAACAGGGCACAGTGTGCCATAGGAGTTGTAAGTTTTAAGCTATAAGCAGTCTGAGTTTAGGGTAAGTCTTGACATAAAATCTGAACTTAGTCGCTTTTACCGCTTACCAAGATCGAGAAAGGGCCTTACGGCCCTTAGTGTTGCAGCAAGTAACACATTCTTTTTATAGGCTAAAGTCCATTGAAAAAGCAACGTAAGCCTTAATATCACTGTCATCCATATCGGTATCAGATAGACCAAAAGTGAAGCCATCTTTAGAGATAGATACGCCGTAGTCGATGATATCGTCATCACCAATAAAATCACCAGAGTAGTGACCTAAGTGTAAAGCCATTTCAGTGCCATTAGTACCAACTGCGAAACCGTAATCTGCAGTCAGGTATAACGAATCACCAAAGTCTGTGCCATCACCGCTTGCGGCTGAAGTTGCAAGAACTGATGCGCCAAAGCTAAAGCCACCCATACTGATGCTACCGTAAATTTCAGAAAAATCAGCGTCTGCGCCAGAAGCTGCATCAGGGTAAGCGTAATAGATGTAGCCAACGTCGTAGCTCATATTTTCATTAATATCGCCACCAAAACCAGCATAGAGATCAAGCTCGTAGGTCATTTCATCGGCCCAGCTTGCATTTGAAGCCCAAGTACCAGCATAAAAACCTGATTCGTTGGCATAATCAATACCACCTGAAATTGCAGCATCACCACCGGTTTGTTCTTGACCACGCCATAAGTAGTTTGAAGTTGCTGCGGCATTGGCTGTTACTTCTGCATATGCTGCTGTAGATGTTGCACCCATGAGTACAAGTGTGCTGATCGCAATTGCTGATTTTAGTTTTAACATGTTTGGTATCCTGTTGTTATGCTGATTTTTTGGCTCGCAATTATTAATTAGATTGCAGTCTATAATTGCGGATCCTATTTTTAGTTGTCTACTAGGATAATTGCACTGCTTGTGCCAAGTTAAATGAAAAGCAATAATTTATATTTAAATTACTTTATAAACAAAGGTATAAATATTTATAGTGAAAGGATGAGATTGTTTTTTACGAAGCTTGCGCACTTTATTGGTGCGTAAAAAAACCCGCATGCACAACTCAGTTGCAGCGGGTTTTTGTATTTTTTACTGTGGTTTAACCAAAAATAGTACGCATTAGGCTGATTGTTTCGTTCACGCCACGGCCTTTTTGTACTTCGCTGATTATTGAATCACGCTTTGCGCGAATATGCTCAGGCATATCGTCAGCAGCAAGTGCGCGATCAACAAGTATTTCAGCAGACTCTTTACCACGACGCACTTTTCTAGTGCCAGTGGTTGTTGTACGCTTTGGTTTACTCAATAACTTGATGTAGTTAGAGTTTTCAGGCGTGTTTTTGTCCGCGTGGTAGAAGAAGCACGGAATTAACGCTTTGATTGCAACAAGTTGTTGATCCAGCTCGCTGTCACCACTTGCCATTTTAAACCAAGACATACCATGAACTGCTTGGACAATATCCTGCCAATAACGCGCAAAGTCACGATTATTTAATTTAGTAATAGCCAATGCTGAACAAAGTGCATCTAAACGGGTGTTATTAATTGGTGTAAAAACATCTGGGCGGCGCATTGCTAATAGACGAGTTGCCGGTGCAAGCGTTGGCTTTTCATTGCTATCAGTAAAGGCTTTTAAATATTTGACCACAAATTCTTGGTAATCAGCTTCAGTTACTTCACCTTCTAAAGGTATATGTGCTAATGCTTCATCAAATAATGCAGGCAGGTCGGCAAGCATTTGGTGAAAAGCTTTGGCGCTTTTAGTAGAGCTAAACCATTCGACATCAAAATTATAACTACTTGGATCCAGTGCAGAAGTATGTTTGCCACTAAATGCTAATAAATCTTCAGGGATCATCTCTTTCAGTGATTGCTCGCGAATACCAGCTATATAGTTGGCAAGGCGTAACTGTTCATCAAGGGCTAACACATCTTTATGTTGCTCTATAAATACACTAACTACAGGCCAAGGCGCTACGCGTAATGTTTTCAATTGTAAGAAGCTGATTGCTGAAACTAATAAGTCATTAAGCTTTTTTAAAATTGGTAATTGATTGGTTTCGAGTAAGTCATGATTAATACGGTCACGGCTAGCATTAAGTAGTTCATAGCACCAACCTAAGAAGTCTTCAGGATGATTTTCTATTTTCACCGCCATCAGGTTTAAGCTGATTTCAGAAGCCTGCTTTAGAATATTTTGATAAATATGGCCTTCTTGTTCGCCTAATGCCATTTGTGAAGGTGAAATGAGCAATTTTTTCATGCCTGATGGTACTCCGGTTAAATACATTTTTCAGTTGTTTAATTTTAGCGCAAAACGTCTTAAAACAACAGGGCTGTGCATCATACCGGAGAATACAGGGGATGCAATCTTGATAAGTTAAATCTGCACAAGATTGCATTTAAAGGGGTTAATCTGCTTCTTCAAGTGAAAATAACTGCTCCACAGTAGTTTCAAACTGCCGAGCTATCTTCAATGCAATGATCACTGAAGGTGTAAAGCGTGATGTTTCGACCGTGCTGATTGTTTTGCGTGAAACGGCGATAGCATCGGCTAGCTCTTGCTGTGAAAGCCCAGCGGCTTTGCGAAATTCAGCTATATGGTTTTGCACATTATCTCCTAATCACGGCTTTGCCAAAAAATTGAAAAGCCATATACCAAACTCATAACAGCTAAGTAAAAGGTGGCCATGGTACTGTGTGTTACATCAACAGCAAGGTTATCTGAAGCTAAATATATCGCCCCCATGCTAAACAGCAGAGCGAGTACAACATGTTTATAGGCTATCGTGTCTATAGTATTTAAATACTCATCTTTATAAGTCAGGCGGTAACTTAATTTCCATGTAAAGCCACCTCTGATCACAAACATAAAAAATGAACCAAGAAAAGCAGCACTTCCTAAAAACAGCAGCGGTGCTGATGTGTGATTAAGCATGGGGTAAACGCTAATAATTAGTAAGGTTATACCCATGAAGATCGAAAACCATGCGTTTTGGTTCATAAATTTTTCTTCGGTTTTAATATCTTGTTGTTTCATAAAGTCCATCCTGTGAAAGTGTTAATTTATATTTTTGTAACCTACAGGTATCAATGTAACCTTGGGGTATCATTTGGTCAAGTTGTTTTTTGTAACCTAAAGGTATCAAAATATTTCAGTCACAATTCATATATTCAATGTAGAATGCAGGGAATAGCATTTTTATTCGTTGCACAATGATTTTAATGCTAACTCCCGCTATGATAAGAACATTATTTGCACATTTGAAAGGACCATCATGAAGACCTTATTTAAAGTTATTGGTGTCATATTATTATTGCTTGTTGCTTTAATTATTGCTGCACCGTTTTTAATTCCAACCGATGCCATTTTTAATAAAGTCTCTGAGCAGGTTGAGCAAACCACAGGGCGTACTTTAACTATTAAAGGCGATAAAACATTATCCGTTTTTCCTTCTTTGAAGCTTGAACTTGAAGATGTGCATTTTGCCAATATGAAAACTGGCTCACGTGCAGATATGGCAAGCATGCAGCAACTTGCAGTTCATATTCCTTGGTTTTCGCTATTTGGTGGTGAACTTAAACTAGAAAAGTTTGTGATCAATGAACCAAACATTCTGCTTGAAACAGATAAAAATGGTAAAGCTAACTGGCAGTTATTTGATGCAGTAGCTACGAAACCTGAGCAGCAAACTCAAGCAGGTGAGGCAGTCAAACTACCTGAAAACTTTGATATTCAATTAGGTGAAGTAGCTATATATGGTGGGTCGTTTACTTATTTAGATGGTCAAACGGGAGCTAAACAGCAAATTAGCGATTTAGAATTGGCTATCTTACTGCCTTCACTGCATAAATCACTCGAAGTCAAAGGTGGGATCACTTATATGCAAGAGCGCTTTGAGCTTGATGTAACAGTTGATAACCCAGCTAAAGCAATAGAAGGTGATACATTTAATGTGACAACTGATGTCACTTCAAAGTTAGTTGATGTTGAGTTTAAAGGCTTAATAGCCGGTCAAGGTAAAGATATTCAAGGTCAATTAGCGCTCAGTGGTGATTCAGTAAAAGACATTGCTAAATGGCAGGGAGTCGAGCTGAACGCTAAAGAAAGCGCCTTTAATGCATTTAGTGTTAGCGGCAAAATGCGTATGCAAGGTGATAAGTTCAACCTAGCTGAATTAGTCGCCACTCTTGATGCATTAGAGATCAAAGGAAAAAGCGAGCTTAATTTAGGCAAGCGTTTAGCCGTTAATGCTGACATCGATTTAGGTATGCTGGACTTAAACCCTTACTTACCTGAGGTGGTAGCGCCAGCAGATAAACCAGAACCTAAAAGTGACGAGCCAGCCAAACCAATTGTATGGGATGACACAAAAATGGATTTAAGTGGCTTAAATGCCTTAGATGCGAATGTGGTGATCCGTTCAAGTGGCTTAAAAGCAAATGAAATCAAACTTGGTGCTAATCAATTCACTGTAAACCTTAACAAAGGCGTAGCAAAAATCAGCCTAGATAAGTTTGCCGCCTACGAAGGTAATGGTAAAGGCACAGTAACGGTTAATGCGAAACAAGCTTCTTACAAAATCAGCACCAACTTCTCGTTAGAAAAAATAGATGCACAACCATTGCTAACAGATGCCGCTGGCTTCGATAAGCTAATGGGCAAAGGCTCACTCAATTGGGACTTAGCAACATCAGGTCAGAGCCAAAAAGACTTTATGAGTGCCCTACAGGGTAAACTAGCATTTGAATTTGCCGATGGTGCAGTAAAAGGCGCCAACATTGCTGAAATGGTTCGCAAAGGCAAAGAGCTAATTAAGGGTAACTTTGGTGCAATATCACAAGGACTAGATACTGGCTTTGATAATTCCCAGCAAACCGACTTCTCTGCGCTAACGGGTAGCTTTAACTTTACCAATGGCGTAGGTAAAAACACAGATCTGAGTTTGTTAAGTCCATTAGTACGTATTAGTGGTGAAGGGGATGTTAATCTACCTGCAACGACAGTTAACTACCGCTTAGTGACAGGTATAGTCGATTCACTCGAAGGACAGGGTACCCAAGATGACAGTACCGGCTTTAAAATTCCAGTGCGAATCAAAGGACCATTTCATGATGTTGGCATCAGCTTAGATGTAAGCAAAGCGGCAGAAGATGAAGTAAAAGAAAAAGCGAAAGATAAAATTAAAGATAAGTTAAAAGGTTTGTTTGGCAAATAATGCCGATTTTATTCGGTGATAAAACAATCAGGGCATAAAATTGCCCTGATTGTTTTATAATCAATGCTAAAATAGCAAAATATGTTTCATCGACAAAACAACCATTCTCGTTATTCTAAATTAATTAAAAAATAACCTACCACTACCCCCGCAATGCTGATACAATTGCCCGCCCTTGGGAGACAACTAGATTGTTTTTTGAGTGGTTTTTAACCTAAATGTCTTGATTTTAAACAAATTTAAGACAGTTGTAATAACTACACCGGAGGTCATTAACATGATCCAAATGCAAACTCAGCTGGAAGTTGCTGATAACAGCGGCGCTCGCAAAGTGCAGTGTATTAAAGTCTTAGGCGGTTCGCACCGTCGTTATGCAGCGATTGGTGACATCATTAAAGTTTCTGTTAAAGAAGCGATTCCTCGCGGTAAAGTGAAGAAAGGTGATGTTAAAAACGCGGTAGTTGTGCGTACTAAGAAAGGCGTTCGTCGTCCAGATGGTTCTTTGATCCGTTTTGACAGCAATGCGGCTGTTATCTTAAATGATAACTTGCAGCCAATTGGTACACGTATTTTCGGCCCTGTGACTCGCGAACTTCGTAATGATAAGTTCATGAAAATCGTTTCACTAGCCCCAGAAGTACTGTAAGGAGTCAATCATGGCAGCAAAAATCCGTCGTGATGACGAAGTAATCGTTCTAGCAGGTAAAGACAAAGGTAAGCGCGGCAAAGTGCTTTCAGTTGTTACCGAGTCTGGTCGAGTATTTGTCGAAGGCATTAACTTAATCAAGAAGCACCAAAAGCCGGTTCCACAATTGAACCAGCCAGGTGGTATTGTTGAGAAAGAAGCGTCTATTGACGTATCAAACGTTGCGATCTTCAACTCGGAAACGAGTAAAGCAGATCGTGTAGGTTTCAAGATTGAAGATGGTAAGAAATTACGTATCTTTAAATCTACTGGTAAAACTATCTAATAGTTGGAGTAGAATGATGGCGAAACTGCATGAAGTATATAAAGACAAAGTAGTTGCTGAACTTCAAGAGAAGTTTGGTTTCAGCTCTGTCATGCAAGTCCCTCAGATCGAAAAGATCACATTGAATATGGGCGTGGGCGAAGCCCTAGCTGACAAGAAAATTCTAGACAACGCTGTTGCGGATCTAGAAGCAATCGCTGGTCAGAAGCCACTCATTACTAAAGCACGCAAATCTGTTGCTGGCTTTAAAGTACGTGAAGGCTACCCAATTGGTTGTAAAGTAACCCTACGCGGCGAGCGTATGTGGGACTTTTTTGAGCGTTTGGTTTCAATCGCTATCCCACGTATCCGTGACTTCCGTGGTGTAAGTGCTAAGTCTTTTGATGGACGTGGTAACTACAGCATGGGCGTACGTGAACAAATCATCTTCCCAGAAATTGATTATGATAAAGTAGACCGCGTACGCGGTATGGATATCACAATCACTACATCTGCGAAAACAGATGAGGAAGGCCGTGCGTTGTTAGAAGCGTTTAACTTCCCATTCAAGAAATAAGGGTAGGGTTATGGCAAAGAATTCTATGAAAGCGCGCGAAGCAAAGCGCACGAAATTAGTTGCTCAGTTCGCTGAAAAGCGCGCAGCACTAAAAGCTATCATCAGTGATGTGAAAACATCTGACGATGATCGTTGGGACGCGGTACTTAAGCTACAAGCTTTACCACGTGATTCTAGCCCTGCACGTCAACGTAATCGTTGTAACATTACGGGCCGCCCACATGGTTACCTTCGCAAATTCGGCATGAGCCGTATTAAAGTTCGCGAAGCAGCTATGCGCGGTGAAATTCCTGGCCTTAAAAAGGCTAGCTGGTAATAGAATCACGGGAGTAAGACTATGAGCTTGCAAGATCCTATCGCGGATTTGTTTACACGAATTCGTAACGGTCAGTCAGCGAAAAAAGTATCTGTAACGATGCCTAATTCAAAGCTGAAAGTAGCATTAGCTAAAGTATTAAAAGATGAAGGTTATATCGTTGATTTCACAATCAGCGGTGATGTTAAACCTGAGCTTTCTATCGAGTTGAAATACTTCGAAGGCAAAGCTGTTATTGAAAATATCCAGCGTGTTAGCCGCCCTGGTTTACGTATCTATAAGAGACGTGACGAATTACCAAAGGTAATGGGTGGTCTAGGTATCGCTATCGTATCAACTTCTAAAGGCCTAATGACAGACCGCGCCGCACGTAGTGCTGGTGTTGGTGGTGAAATCATTGGTTTTGTAGCTTAATCGGAGGGGAACTATGTCTCGCATAGCAAAGGCACCAATTAATGTTCCTGCCGGTGTAGAAGTTACATTAAAAGGCCAGGACATCACAGTTAAAGGCAAAAACGGCGAATTAACGCGTACTATCAACTCTGCAGTTGAAGTACAACTTAACGACAACGTTATTACAACTTTACCTCGTGAAGGCGTAGCCAATGCATGGGCACAAGCAGGTACTGCTCGCGCTCTAATCAACAATATGATTGTTGGTACGCATGAAGGTTACGAGAAGAAACTTCAGTTAGTAGGCGTTGGTTACCGTGCTGCAGCTAAGGGTAAAACATTAGATTTAACTCTTGGTTTCTCACACCCAGTTAATTTCGCAGTTCCTGAAGGAATTACGATTGAAACTCCAAGCCAAACAGAAGTTCTAGTTAAGGGCGTAGATAAGCAGTTAGTTGGTCAAACAGCTGCTAACATTCGTGCATACCGTAAACCTGAGCCTTATAAAGGTAAAGGTGTTCGTTATTCAGATGAGAATGTACGCCGTAAAGAGGCTAAGAAGAAGTAAGGTAAGACGATGGATAAAAAAACAGCTCGTCTACGTCGTGCTAAACGCACTCGTAGAAATTATATTGAACAAGGCACAACGCGTCTTGTTATCCACCGCACGCCACGTCACATTTACGCTCAAGTTGTAAACGCTGAGGGTAATGTACTGGCTGCTGCTTCTACTGTTGAGAAAGCTATTAGCGAAACAGTTAAAGGCACAGGCAACGTTGCAGCTGCGCAAGCAGTTGGTAAAGCGGTTGCTGAACGTGCGGCTGACAAAGGCATCGAAAAGATTGCTTTTGATCGCAGTGGCTTTAAATATCACGGCCGTGTGAAGGCGCTAGCAGATGCTGCGCGTGAAGCCGGTTTGCAATTCTAGGAGTAGACAATGGCTAACGTAGAAGCAAAGCAACAACAGCCTGATCTAGCTGAAAAGCTAATCGCGGTGAACCGTGTGTCTAAAGTAGTTAAAGGTGGTCGTATCTTTAGCTTCACTGCACTAACTGTAGTTGGTGACGGCGCAGGTAAAGTAGGTTTCGGTTATGGTAAAGCACGTGAAGTTCCAGCTGCTATTCAAAAAGCAATGGAAAAAGCACGTCGTAACATGATCAACGTAGACCTAAATGGCAACACATTACAGCATCCTGTTAAAGGACGTCATGCTGGCTCTCTTGTGTTTATGAAACCAGCATCTGAAGGTACTGGTATCATCGCAGGTGGTGCTATGCGTGCAGTACTAGAAGTTACTGGTGTGCAGAACGTACTTTCTAAATGTTACGGTTCTACTAACCCGATCAACGTTGTACGTGCAACGATCTCAGCTCTTGAGAATATGAATTCTCCTCAGTCGATCGCTGCAAAACGTGGTCTTCGAGTAGACGAGATTCTGGGGTAAACCATGGCTAATAAAACTGTAAAAGTAACACAAGTAAAGAGCTCTATCGGTCGTTTACCGAAACATAAAGCTACATTACGCGGTCTTGGTTTACGTCGTATCAATCACACTGTTGAGTTAGAAGACACAGCATGTGTACGTGGTATGATCAACCAAGTTTCATACATGGTTAAGGTTGAGGGGTAATTCGAATGCATTTGAATACACTTTCTCCTGCTGCAGGTTCTAAATCTGCTGGTAAACGTGTTGGTCGTGGTATCGGTTCTGGTCTAGGTAAGACTGGTGGCCGTGGTCACAAAGGTCAAAAGTCACGTTCTGGCGGTAAAGTACGCGTTGGTTTTGAAGGCGGTCAAATGCCTATGCAACGTCGTCTACCTAAGTTTGGTTTCACTTCTCGCAAATCTTTAGTATCTGCAGAAATAAACCTATACGAGATCGCTAAAGTTGAAGGCGATGTGGTAGACCTAGGTACGCTACAGGCAGCTGGTCTAGTTAAAAAGAACGTTCTGTTCGTTAAAGTTGTTAAATCTGGCGAAGTTTCACGCGCTGTTACCGTTAAAGGCCTTAAAGCCTCTAAAGGTGCTCGCGAAGCTATCGAAGCCGCCGGAGGCAAGGTAGAAGACTAAGGAAGTACTAATGGCTAAACCAGGTCAAGATACACAAAGTGCACAAAGTGGGCTTTCGGAATTGAAACGTCGATTACTATTCGTATTGGGCGCTATCATTATTTACCGTCTAGGTTCATTTGTGCCAATCCCTGGGATTGACGCCGCTGTACTTGCCGATTTCTTCGAGCAACAAAAGGGCACCATTGTTGAAATGTTCAACATGTTCAGCGGTGGTGCGCTTGAGCGCGCTTCGGTGTTAGCACTGGGTATAATGCCTTACATCACAGCTTCAATTATTACGCAACTATTAACGCATATGTATCCTCCGTTTATAGAGCTTAAGAAAGAAGGTGAACAAGGTCGTAAGAAAATTAGCCAGTACACACGCTACGGCACGCTCTTGCTTGCTACTATCCAATCGATCGGTATTGCCACAAGCTTACCGGGTATGATGGACGGGTTAGTTGTTAACCCAGGTCTCGGTTTCTACTTCACCGCAGTGGTGAGTTTAGTAACTGGTACTATGTTCCTGATGTGGTTGGGCGAGCAAATAACTGAACGTGGTATCGGTAACGGTATCTCAGTTCTAATATTTGTTGGTATTGTAGCTAACCTGCCGTCTGCTATTGGTTCGACAGCCGAAATGGCGCGCCAAGGTGATTTACATGTTTTAGCACTGTTATTGATTGCGGTAATCGTATTCGCTGTTACTTATCTTGTAGTGTTCTTTGAACGTGGACAACGTCGTATCGTCGTTAACTACGCAAAGCGCCAACAAGGTCGTCAAGTATTTGCTGCCCAAAGCACGCATTTACCACTAAAAGTAAACATGGCGGGTGTTATTCCACCAATCTTTGCTAGCAGTATAATTCTGTTCCCTGGTACTATTGCCAGCTGGTTCGGCCAGGGTGAAGGTCCTGTCGCTGATGTGCTACAAGCGATTGCTACAACGTTGACTCCAGGTCAGCCTTTGTATGCAATAGTTTTAGCTGCGGCTATTATCTTCTTCTGCTTTTTCTACACAGCGTTGGTTTTTAACCCACGTGAAACAGCAGATAACCTGAAAAAATCTGGCGCATTTATCCCAGGTATTCGTCCAGGCGAGCAGACATCGAAATACATTGATAAAGTGATGACACGCCTGACATTGGCAGGTGCTTTGTATATAACCTTTATCTGTCTGGTGCCCGAATTCATGACCATGGCATGGCAAACGCCATTCTACTTCGGCGGTACATCAATTTTGATTATCGTTGTTGTGATCATGGACTTTATGGCACAAGTACAGACTCATATGATGTCTCATCAATATGATTCTGTGCTGAAAAAAGCGAACCTTAAAGGCTACGGTCGATAAGGTCAGTTTACGGAGTTGAGCAATGAAAGTACGTGCTTCCGTTAAGAAAATATGCCGTAACTGTAAAGTTATTAAACGTGCCGGTGTTGTACGTGTAATTTGCAGTGAGCCTAAGCATAAGCAAAGGCAAGGTTAATTTATAAGTCGTGCAGGCTGAGGTTTCTCGGCCTGTGTTTTCAGTTGTGATTTGGTCTTCGTTTGAGTATCCTTACGGGCTCTTCAAACAGATGATAACCGAATTCAAATATAGGAGATGTGTTAGTGGCCCGTATCGCTGGCATTAACGTCCCTGATCATAAACATGCAGTTATTGGTTTAACAGCTATTTATGGCATAGGTAAGACTCGCTCTAAGGCTATCTTAGTAGCGACTGGTATCGCCGAAACCACAAAAATCGGTGAACTTTCAGACGAAACACTTGACGTATTGCGTGAAGCAGTTGGCAAGTACACTGTAGAAGGTGATCTTCGTCGTGAAGTTACTTTGAATATCAAGCGCCTTATGGACCTTGGTTGTTACCGTGGCCTACGTCACCGTCGCTCTTTACCACTACGTGGTCAAAGAACAAAGACTAACGCGCGTACCCGTAAGGGTCCTCGTAAGCCTATTAAGCGATAAGGGGATAGTATTATGGCTAAGACACCAATTCGTCGTAAAAAGGTTAAAAAGCAAGTTGCTGATGGTATGGCTCATGTTCATGCTTCTTTCAACAACACTATTGTTACAATTACCGACCGTCAAGGTAATGCACTATCATGGGCTACTGCCGGTGGTTCAGGTTTCCGTGGTTCACGTAAATCTACACCATTCGCTGCTCAGGTTGCTGCAGAGCGTGCAGGTACTGCTGCTCAAGAATACGGTTTAAAAAATCTAGAAGTTTTCATCAAAGGTCCAGGTCCAGGTCGTGAATCTGCTGTACGTGCTTTGAATGCTGCTGGTTACCGTATCACCAACATTACTGACGTGACGCCAATACCACACAATGGTTGTCGTCCACCGAAGAAACGTCGCGTTTAACAATAGGTTAGGAGAAATAACATGGCAAGATATTTGGGCCCTAAGCTCAAGCTGAGTCGTCGTGAAGGTACTGACCTGTTCCTTAAGAGCGGCGTAAGAGCTATCGACTCTAAGTGTAAACTTGAGACTGCACCTGGTCAGCACGGCGCTCGTAAAGGTCGCTTATCTGATTACGGTTTACAATTACGTGAAAAGCAAAAAGTACGTCGTATCTACGGTGTATTAGAAAAGCAATTCCGTAACTACTACAAAGAAGCTGCTCGCCTTAAGGGCAACACAGGTGAAAACTTGTTACAGCTTTTAGAGCAACGTTTAGACAATGTTGTATACCGCATGGGTTTTGCAAGCACACGTGCTGAAGCACGTCAGTTAGTAAGCCACAAAGCGGTTTTAGTTAATGGTCGTGTAGTGAACATTCCTTCATTCGTAATTACTCCAGAAGATGTAGTAGTTATCCGTGAAAAGTCTAAGACACAAGCTCGTATCATCGCTGCTCTAGAACTAGCCGAGCAACGTGAAAAACCGACTTGGGTTGAAGTTGACGGTAAGAAAATGGAAGGTAATTTCAAACGCCTACCAGAGCGTTCAGACCTGTCTGCGGACATCAATGAACAACTAATCGTCGAACTTTACTCTAAGTAAAGTTAAGAGTTAAGAGAGGATAAAATGCAGGGTTCTGTTACAGAATTTCTAAAACCAAGGTTAGTCGATATCGACGCTATTAACCCAACTCGTTCTAAAGTAGTTTTAGAGCCATTAGAGCGTGGCTTCGGTCATACTCTTGGGAATGCCTTACGCCGTATACTTCTTTCGTCAATGCCAGGATGTGCAGTAACCGAAGTTGAAATCGACGGTGTGTTGCACGAATACAGCGCGAAAGAAGGCGTACAAGAAGACATCATTGAAATTCTGTTAAATCTTAAAGGTCTAGCAGTTACTTTGGAAGGTAAAGATGAAGTTTTTCTTACCCTGACTAAGTCTGGTGTAGGCCCTGTGACTGCGGCTGATATTCAGCACGACGGCGATGTAACCATTGCCAACCCAGATCATATTATTTGTCATTTAACGGCAGATAATAGTGCGATCAGCATGCGAATTCGTGTTGAACGTGGTCGTGGGTATGTGCCGGCATCTAGCCGTTTATCCTCTGATGACGATGAGCGTCCAATTGGTAGATTGTTGCTTGATGCATCATTTAGCCCAGTTGAACGTATTGCGTACTCGGTTGAATCAGCACGTGTTGAACAACGTACAGACTTAGACAAGTTAATCATTGATATGGAAACAAACGGCACTATAGATCCAGAAGAAGCGATCCGCCGTGCGTCGACTATCTTAGCTGAGCAGCTAGAAGCATTCGTAGACTTACGTGATGTTACTGAGCCAGAAGAGAAAGAAGAGAAGCCAGAATTCGATCCTATTCTACTTCGTCCAGTTGATGATCTTGAACTAACAGTGCGTTCAGCAAACTGTTTGAAAGCCGAGCAAATTCAATATATCGGTGATTTAGTTCAGCGCACAGAAGTCGAGCTTCTTAAAACGCCTAACTTAGGCAAGAAGTCTCTGACTGAAATTAAAGACGTGCTAGCTTCACGTGGTCTATCTCTAGGTATGCGCCTAGAAAATTGGCCACCTGCAAGCCTAGCTGAATAATCTAAATCACTATATTAGTTTAGTTAGAAGGATAGGGTCATGCGCCATCGTAAGAGTGGTCGTCAATTAAACCGTAACAGCAGCCATCGTAAAGCGATGTTCAGCAATATGGCAGGTTCTTTGGTGAAACATGAAATCATCAAAACTACTTTGCCAAAAGCGAAAGAGTTACGTCGTGTAATTGAACCTTTAATCACACTGGCTAAGACTGACAGTGTAGCAAATCGCCGTTTAGCGTTTGCTCGCACGCGTGATAAAGAAGTAGTTGGTAAGTTGTTCAGTGAAATCGGTCCTCGCAATACAGACCGTCCAGGTGGTTACACTCGTATTATTAAGTGTGGCTTCCGTGCTGGTGACAATGCACCAATGGCTTATATTGAACTAGTAGGTCGCACATCTGCGAACGAAGAAGTTCAAGAAGACGCGCAGTCTGCTGAGTAAGTCTTAAAGACACCAAAAAGCCGAGCATAAGCTCGGCTTTTTAATATCTAAAATTTGGCAAAAAATAATATCGCTATCAGTATCCCTGTATATAGCGCAACATTTCAACTATACCATTATCAAACCAACATCTTTGTAAGCCCACTAAGCGTCACTAGAATCTACTTCCCTTAATAACCATTTGTTATTCAACTAGCTTGTTAATTTAAATTTCATGGTCGGTAATAACATTTATAGCTTTGAAAGTTATCTTGCTACTGAATATGTAGCTGTATAAATCTATAGAGTCTACTTTTACCTATGATTTAAATGCGTGATAACTGCGACTGTCAGTGTTTGACCCTCATAAGTTATTAACAATATACATAGGTAAAGATTATAAACTTAGGTCATTTGATCAAAATATTGATCATTTCAGTAGTGGATCGTTTTTTCGATTAAAGATTGAATCTGGGTTTCTTCATTTAACTTGCACTTATATAGTTAAAAACAGTCTAGTTTAGTGTTGTTTTTGAGCGTTTAGCTTAAATACTCAGCGAACTGTGTTTTATTTTAAGTTTTCTTCAAAAAAAGGTTGATCTGTTTTTGGATCTCCCTATAATGCGACCCCACTGAGACGGCAGCAGGCAACGCTTAAGCTGCAAGAGTTAATCAGTTAGTCGAGTAAAACTTAAGTTTAGATTTTTAATAAAGTTTAAAATTAAGTGTTGACAAAAAAATAGGAAAGCGTAATATGCGCAGCCCTAGCGAGATAAAGTTTAACTT
>NZ_JACJDS010000042.1:0-44168 GCF_014163635.1 Pseudoalteromonas sp. SR44-8 | reverse complement strand
AGCGGTAAGCCAAAAATCTACTCAATTCAGATTTTATGTCAAGGCTTACCAAGCGCTCTGGTCGCTTAAAACTTACAGCTTATGCCTTATAGCTCTAAAGTAATTGATCAAACAAATCAAATAACTTATCTAGCTCTTCGATGGTGTTGTAGTGCATGCAACCAATGCGTACAACGCCGCCAGTATCCAATACACCCAATTGCTTGCATAAGCCCTGAGCGTAGAAGTTACCATCCCACACACATATATGTTGCTTACCTAAAAACTCAGACACCTGACGTGGCTCAAGCCCTGCAAAGGTTAAAGCAAAAGTTGGGGTACGTTCAGCTAAACGATCTAAATCATCAATACCAAATAGTTTGATCTTAGGATAGTTAACTAGTCGAGTAAGGAAGTACTCACTTAACGCCATTTCATGCTGTTTAGTTTTTGCAAAAGCAGAAGCTAATTTATCGCGGCGTGAATAGCTACCATCAAGCTCACTAATATCTGCAATGTAGTCAACAGCAGCAATTAAACCTGCGAGTGCTTCAAAGCTTTGCGTGCCGGTTTCCCAGCGCCCAGGAATAACATCTTTGGCAGGCTCGACTTTGTATGGTCTAAACTCTTCAAGGTGCTCACGCTTAGCGTACACCATACCTAAATGTGGGCCGAAAAACTTATACGCAGAGCAGGCCAAAAAATCACAATCAAGTGCTTGAACATCAATCAGCTCATGTGGCGCATAATGCACAGCATCCACATACACCAAAGCACCTACGCTATGAGCCATTTCAACAATACGTTTAATGTCGTTTATAGAGCCGGTAGTGTTTGATGCATAAGTAACGGCTACTAATTTGGTTTTAGTACTCAGTAAACTTGTAAAATGCGCTAAATCTAAGCTGCAATCAGCTTCGTTAATCAATACAGTATTAACCTTTGCGCCTTTATCTTCTGCAGCCTGCTGCCAAGAGGATACATTTGAGAAGTGATCTGCATTGGTCACGATAATCTCATCACCCGCTTGCCAATCACGAGAAATCGCACGGCTAAAGCTAAAAGTAAGGCTAGTCATATTCGCACCGAATACAATTTGATCGCGCGATGGGGAATTAAGTAAATCAGCAGCCGCTTGGCGCGCATCAGCCATTAACTCAACGGTTTTTTCACTCGAAAAAAATGCACCGCCTAAATTCGAGTTGTAATAACCTAAATAAGCCGACATTGCACTCAAAACAGGCTGTGGTACTTGTGAGCCACCCGGGCCATCTAAAAATATTGGTGACTTACCAGCTACTTGCTGCATTAGGGCCGGAAATTGGCGGCGTAATTGTGTTAAGTTCATTGCTATTCCTTAAGCTGTCAGTACGAAGCAGTCAAGATAACCCGCTTTTGTGTCATCAATTTTATTCATCGGTGTTGCGTTATGCCAAACTTCACGGTCATTAATTAATGCAAACATACCGTCTTTAATTTCCATTTTAAAACAAGGCTCAGCTTGCTTATTTTCATACACCAACAACTCACCACCTTCTAAGTTTTCGTGAGATACACCACAAATACAAACGTGATCAAAGCCATCTTGATGAATACCTTCTGGCGCTGGCGGCGTATCACTTTCAATAGCAAGCATACGAAATTGATGAATTTCAATATCACGCTGTTCGCTAATACCGGTAATGGCACGAAACTCATTGACGATACTTTTCATCCCTTCGCTTGCCAATAAACTCGGCTCTAAATTTTCGTAAGTGCGCTCAACATTACCTTGGAAAGTATTGATTGAATCATCTTGTACAAATGCTTTTGTGGCTTGTAAAACAAGTTCATCATTTTGCACTTTAATTACTGAATAGCGGCGTTTACGAAACGCACCGTCGGCATACGGGTTAGCCGGAAGATTAGCAAACGATGGCTTAACAGCCTCAATATGAGCTTGGTTTACAAAGCGAAGTTGTAATAGGTTCTGGTTGTTTAATGCTGTCATAAAAATCTCGCCTAAAAATAAGAGGATTAACTCATAAATAATGAAGGTATTTTAATGCAAATAGAGGGGATTTTTTGCGTCTTTACTTGATTAAAGTAAGGTTAAAGTAGAATTTTAAGATCTAAAATATCATCATAATGAAATTTTAATCTAACAACAAAATGACCAATGGAATTTCTATTTATAAACATCAATAACAAAAACACTTAAAGAGTCCAACTAACCTCATATTTATTTTTCAATCTTCAACTACAAGTTCAACTTAGTCGCAGGCTGGTAAGGTAGGTTGTAGCGCCACATTCTTAATGTTCAACTAAATACGAATAATATTTCAGCATCCCTAATAAAAAAGCCTGCTAAGCAGGCTGTCATATACAAACGAGTTAAAATTAAACAGCTTGTTGAATAATCACGTTGTCTGCTTTTTTAGTGTAAGCAGGCATGCGATGGAAGTTCAAGTAACGGTATGTATCTGATGCTGTTGCATTGATCTTCGCAGCATATTCTTGATACTCAGCAGATGTTGGTAATCTACCTAAAATTGCAGCGATTGCAGCAAGTTCAGATGAAGCTAAAAATACGTTTGCACCATTACCTAAACGGTTCGGGAAGTTACGTGTAGAGGTAGACACAACTGTTGCTTGATCTGCAACACGTGCTTGGTTACCCATACATAGTGAACAACCTGGAGTTTCGATACGTGCGCCAACACGACCAAAAATACCGTAATAACCTTCTTCTGTAAGTTGGTCTTTATCCATCTTAGTTGGTGGAGCAACCCAAAGCTGAGTCGGTAATTGACCTTTAAAGCCATCAAGCAACTTACCAGCAGCACGGAAGTGACCAATATTAGTCATACAAGAGCCGATGAATACTTCATCAATTTTCTCGCCTGCAACATCAGAAAGAAGACGCGCATCATCTGGATCATTTGGTGCACAAAGAACTGGCTCTTTAATTTCGGCTAAATCGATATCAACTATATGAGCGTACTCAGCGTCTTTATCAGCTTCCATAAGTTCTGGGTTAGCTAACCACTCTTGCATTGCCGTAACACGACGTTCAATCGTACGTACATCACCGTAACCTTCAGAGATCATCCACTTCAGCATAACAATGTTTGATTCTAGGTATTCAGAAATAGATTCTTTAGATAACTTAACAGTACAACCTGCCGCCGAACGCTCTGCAGATGCATCAGATAATTCAAATGCTTGCTCAACAGTTAGGTGCTCAACGCCTTCAATTTCTAGTACTCGACCAGAGAATTCGTTAATTTTTCCTTTTTTCTCAACGGTTAATAAGCCTTGCTTAATACCGTAGTAAGGGATTGCATGTACTAGGTCACGTAATGTGATACCAGGCTGCATTTCGCCTTTAAAACGGACTAAAATTGATTCAGGCATATCAAGTGGCATTACACCAGTTGCTGCTGCGAATGCTACTGCACCCGACCCCGCTGGGAATGAAATGCCTAATGGGAAACGTGTATGTGAATCACCACCAGTACCGACGGTATCTGGTAATAACATACGGTTTAACCATGAGTGGATAATACCGTCACCTGGGCGAAGTGAAACACCGCCACGGTTCATGATGAAATCAGGAAGCGTATGGTGAGTATTTACATCAATAGGTTTAGGGTAAGCTGATGTATGACAGAAAGACTGCATTGTTAAATCTGCAGAGAAACCTAAACACGCTAAATCTTTAAGTTCATCACGCGTCATAGGACCGGTTGTATCTTGCGAACCAACAGTAGTCATTTTAGGCTCACAGTATTGACCAGGGCGAATACCTGCAACGTTACATGCTTTACCAACCATTTTTTGCGCTAGTGTGAAGCCTTTATCAGAAACTTCTGTTGCTGTTGGTACTTTAAATACATCAGTTGCACCCAAGCCAAGAGAGGTACGCGCTTTGTCAGTTAAACCACGACCAATGATTAGTGGGATACGACCACCAGCACGAACTTCATCTAAAATTACCTCAGATTTAAGTTCAAAAGTAGAAATAATTTCATCAGTACCGTGACGCTTAACAACACCTTCGTAAGGGAAGATATCGATTTGCTCACCCATGTTAAGTTCATCAACATTTAATTCGATTGGTAATGCGCCTGAATCTTCCATTGTGTTGAAGAAGATTGGCGCAATTTTATTACCTAAACATACACCGCCAACACGCTTGTTTGGTACAAACGGGGTATCATCGCCCATAAACCAAAGTACAGAGTTAGTTGCTGACTTACGAGAAGAGCCAGTACCAACAACATCACCTACGTAGGCAAGTGGTAAGCCTTTCGTTTTTAATTCTTCAAGTTGTGTAATTGGGCCAACTTCACCAGCTTTATCAGGTGTAATACCGTCACGCTCAATTTTTAGCATTGCTAAAGCATGCAATGGAATATCAGGACGTGACCATGCGTCTGGTGCTGGTGATAAATCATCAGTATTTGTTTCGCCAGTTACTTTGAATACCGTAACTGAGATTTTTTCAGCAACCGCAGGTTTATTGGTAAACCATTCTGCAGCAGCCCAAGATTCAATAATTTGCTTAGCGTATTCATTACCCGCTTTTGCTTTTTCTTCAACGTCATAAAATGCATCAAACATTAATAACGTATTTGCAAGACCTTTAACAACGATTGGCGCAAGCGATTCTTCGTCAAGTAGCTCAATCATGGGGGCGATGTTGTAACCGCCAAGCATTGTGCCTAATAGCTCAGCTGCTTTTTCTTTTGAAATTAGTGGTGAAGTTGCCTCACCTTTAGCAACTGCGGCTAAAAAACCAGCTTTGATGTAAGCTGCGTCATCCACACCTGGCGGCACGCGATTTACTAATAAGTCTAAAATAAACTCTTCTTCACCTGCAGGTGGTGTTTTAACTAGCTCGATAAGATCAGCCGTTTGCTGAGCATCCAATGGCGCTGGTACGATACCTAACGCGGCACGTTCTTCTACGTGTTTACGATAATCTTCTAGCACAATATTGCCCTCTTGGTGACGTGAAAGTATTCAGTAATACGCGTTCTCGCGAAAAATTACTCAATACTTATAGTATTCTGACGATTAATTATAAAGCTTTTAAATATAGATGAAAGTCCATGCAATCAAGCAAAATTTTATACTCACTATAAATACTATGAATAGTCAAAAAGGAAAACACCATTCACATGAATGTTAATTAACTGCGAATCATTACTATTTTATTAGGCATAAAAAAACCCAGCATATTGCCGGGTTTTTAATAAATCAAATGCTATTAACGCTCAACTTTCACGCGTTCAATTGACTTAATGTGTGCTTCTACACGACGGTTTTCCGCGTGTGCAGCAGGTGTGTTGTCTGTATTTTTAAGACGCTCTTCGCCTAGACCAACAGTAGTAATACGATCTGCAGCAATGCCATCAGCAATTAGCTTAGCAGCAACTGCATCAGCACGCTTTTTAGATAACCACTTGTTGTAATCTGCTTTACCAACAGCAGAAGAATGACCTTCAAGTAATACTGTTGTATCTGTGTGCTCTTTTAAGAAGCCTGCAACTTTTTCAATACCGCTGTCATATTTGCCAGCAACAACCGACGCATTGTTAGGGAATGTTACTAACAAGCTCTTAGTTACTTCACGGTCTTCATATAGAGTACAACCTGTTCCATCAACAGCATCTGTCATTGGTGTGTTTGCACATTGGTCATCTGCATCAGGGATGTTATCACCATCGCTATCAACAGGAGCAACCGCTACAGGTACTACTGTAGCTGGAGCTGGAGCAGCTTTAACTGGCTCAGCTGCTGAACTTTGCTTACCAAATAAATAGCTAAGGCCAAGTTTAGCACCTACATCTGTGTAACCACGGTCAAGGCCTTGGTAAATAGATGTTTCAGCATTAAATGCGAAATTATCAGTGAAATAATGTTGGTAACCAGCACCCACATTAGCAAAAGTTAGGTTTTCTGTAATATCGATTTGTTTAAGACCAAAAATACCATAGAAAGGGCCGCCGTTGATGTGATAAAGACCATCAATACCTAAACGATCGCCGTCCATGCTTGTTGCGTTCATAGCAGGATTTACATTTGAAATGTCAAAATCCATATCAGCATATTCTAAGCGCGCGCTCCAGTAATCGTTAAAACGATAACCAATTTCCGCACCCCAACCAGTTGAATCATCAACGTTAGTACCTGCGCTACCACGGACATTTTCCCATGAAGCATCGTAATAATCGCCAAAAGCACCGATAAAGAAACCTTCTTTTTCAGCCGCGAAGCTTGAAGCGCTAGTTGCAGCTAGTGCTAAAGCAATAGTAAGTGATTTTAATTTCATTGTTTCCTTCCCATTTTCACAATTAAAATTGTAGCTAAGAAACCCTAGCTCAATAAGTTTGATTACAGAGTACCGTATCTTTAGTTAATCATTACTTAACAAAAACGTTTAAATGCATATATTTTGCAATTTAAATATTTATTAGAATAAAGCGCTCTACATTATAGTTCAGATAAAAGACTTTACCTAACTTACACATACATCGATTGTCAGCATTGTAATTGCTATCACTACTATTTCAGAAACAACGTTTCCAATATATTTGGCTTTAAAAATTTAAATGCTGAAGTTAATGGGTGCATTATATTGGTTAATTTTAAATCAACAAGTAGCTAAGCATATTTATTTCTTATAATTATTAATAAATAACAGCTTTTAACTAAAGATCTGGATGAATAAGTAGCATCAATTCGTTCGTATCCGTTCAATTTACGAACAGCGACAAATAACAATAATTGATGCTGTTATTATGTACCACAAAATGTTTGGTAATTAGTGTCCATATCGACAGGCGGTGAGTACCAAAATGCAGGGCTTGCCAACAATTGGTAAGGCGACCTCAAGGCCGTTAAATATTCATCTAACATGCTGCTTTCACCAGTACTTTCATACTGCTGTATTATGCTTTCAACGATATGATTACGCGGGATCAAGCGTGGGTTGGCTTGGCGCATCAGCTGATAGCTTTGCGTATTTGTTCTGGCTAACCACTTAATAGACCAACCAGCCAAGTCACTCGGAATAGCAGTCTGACCTTGCAGTGATTCTGTTAAGGAGTCAAAAGTATTGGTGTAATCAAGCTGATGAGTTTTCAGTAAAGTTAATAACTCGGATACTAATTCAGCATCACCATCTTGATGACCATCAAAGCCCAACTTTTTCGCCCACATCTGTGTAAAAGCTTGATGAAACTGCTCAGCAAAACCATTTATTAATGGGCTTAGTAGCTCAACAGCCTGCTCTTCGTCATCGCTAATTAAAGGAATTAAACTTTCAGCTAAACGTGCACAATTCCAATTAGCAATATTAGGTTGATTGCCAAAAGCATAGCGGCCTTGGCGATCAATAGAACTAAATACAGTATCAAAATCAAACTGATTCATCATTGCACAAGGGCCATAATCGATGGTCTCACCACTGACGAGCGTATTATCAGTATTCATTACTCCATGAATAAAACCAACGCGCATCCAGCTAACAATCAGGCTAACTTGCTTTTCAATCACCGCAGTTAAAAATGCCAAATAACGCGCAGAGCCCGTAGAATTTATCTCAGGATAATGACGCTCAATAGCTAAATCAGCTAAATTTTTTAAACCAGCAACATCACCTTGCGCAGCTAAATACTGAAACGAACCGACACGTATATGACTACTAGCAACGCGGGTAACAATGGCTCCTTGTTGTGGTGGTTGACGGTAAACTGTTTCACCACTGGCAACAACTGCCAAACAACGTGTCGTCGGTATGCCAAGCCCGTGCATTGCCTCACTCATTATATATTCACGTACCGCAGGACCGATTGCGCAACGGCCATCACCTCCACGTGAAAATGGCGTAGCACCAGAACCTTTGAGTTGAATGTCCCAAAGCTGTTGCTGCTGATCAGTGACAGCCCCTAATAAATGTGCTCGCCCATCACCTAAACGCGGTGAAAAATGTCCAAATTGATGCCCTGAGTAACCTAATGCCACAGCAGCAACATCGCTGTTATTAAGATTACCAGAAAAAATTACCGCACGTTCTGATGTGGCAACCTCAATATTAAGCTGCCTAGCTAACGTATCGTTCCACAGCAGTAAGTTTGGAGCAATAACAGCACTTGGCTGATCAGCCACAGCAAAATCATCAGCAATCTGGGTGTAACGAGCAACTAATTTCATAGTATTCCTTAGGCTTGGGTTGTTTGTATGCCAACGCGATTATCGCCCACGCTGTATGCAACTAACAAACTGAGCTCTTGAAGGCTTAATCCGCTTTGTTGCTGCAATTCATTAAAAAAATGTTGAGCGCTGGTAAGTGACTTTTTAGTTTGTAAACCGCCATCAATTATCTTATGAGCACGGAGATAACTTTCTACATCACGCGAGAATAAAAAAGTGTCTTTCCCTAAGGTTCGCAATGCATAAGGGCCGGTGTTACCACCTAAACGCGCCCCATGCTTTTTTAAATACCCCCACAAACCAATAATATCGTCGCTCGGCCAATCTGCAATAAACTGACTAAAACTGCCATGTTCACTTGCCACTTCATGGATCATATACGCATTTTCTGGGATCGTTTGCACTTTTTTAAAGTTACGAACGATTCGCTCATCGGTGGCTTTTTGCTCAAGCATATCTGGCGGCATCATTAATAATTTAGCCACACTAAAATCCCAAAATACTTCCCGAAAACCTGGCCATTTATTGTTGATCACTGACCAATAAAAACCACTTTGAAAAATTTTGCGGGTAAACTCTTCAAGCCATGCATCATCAGGTAAAGCAGTTAATTGCTTTGCATTTTGAGGGGCAACAAGTAAGTGCTGTAACATTACTTCGCTACCTTTTCGCTGTGCCGCTCGTTGATATATATCTTGAAATTTTTCCATTACTCACTACCACTGCTTGTTATTACGCTTACTGTAACGCTATTTACGTTGTAAAAAAATGTCAGGAGCACATTGCAGCTAAAAATAAACTTAAAAATATCCAGCCTTGACACCTAGACGGCTAAAATGCTTTAATCTTCCGTATTACCCCTATTAAAGGTGTGAGTTTTAAACGATAAAACTTGCACCATGGGCTAGAAGAGGTGCGTTATTCAGGTAACGTATGTGAGGAGCACACACTCCAGTGATCATACGTGAGGGGAATTAACGCCGAGAAGTAACACTTTTTGTGAAGTTTTACTTCGGGCGACTGGGTTGAATCCCAGCGACTGTCACCAATAACAGCTTGGCTGTTAAAATATTTGGTGGAGAGCTTCTGGTCTTAGCGTAATAAGGCCATAGCGCCCTATTATATTAAGCCCATTCGCTCTTCGAATTATTAGTTCGAACGACGTTAATGTGGCTCCAATCATAAAAGCTTATTAACTCCTCGAATCACTTATAAGTTCGTGAGAGATGATCAATAACTTCAATTTAAATGACTACCCTTTGTGGACGGCACTCGTCACGCCATTTACTGACGCTGGTGAAGTCGACTATGCCACTCTTGATCAGTTAGTTGCACAGCAGCAAGTGGCTAACAATGGTATTTTATTACTTGGTAGCACCGGCGAAGGCCTCGCACTAACACTCAAAGAGCAACAAGCGATTGTTGAACATGTGTGCCAATTAACGCCAACAGTACCACTGATGGTTGCAGTAGGCGGTATAAACCTAAAGCAACAAATTGCCTGGGTTGAATACTGTAATCAGTTACCCATTCATAGCTATTTACTGGGCACTCCCCTATACGCTAAGCCCGGCGTGGTAGGCCAAACACATTGGTTTGAAAGCTTACTTAATACCAGTAAACATCCTTGCATGCTTTATAACGTACCAGGACGCAGTGCTGTTGATATTCCATCGGCCGTAATTAGCAACTTGAAAGACCATAAAAACTTGTGGGCACTCAAAGAAGCCAGTGGCGACATTGCTAAATTTGAAGGTTTTAGAAAAGTCGCACCTAATTTAGCTATTTTTAGCGGTGACGATGCACTGATGCCTTACTTTGCCCAGGCTGGCGCAAAAGGTTTAGTCTCTGTGGCTGCTAATGCATGGCCTGTGCAAACCCATGAGTTTGTAAAACGAAGTCTCAGCGGTCAACACCCCAATTTATTTGCCGACTGGTCACAAGCCATTCAAAGCTTGTTTGCTGTCGCAAACCCTATCCCCGTCAAAGTATTGATGCATTTACAAGGGCGAATTAACAGCCCGTACTTACGTCCACCTTTGACGCATCTTGAGTTAACGCAAACTGATTGTATTAACAACGCAAACAACACCATTTTATCTTGGCATTAAATACAGGTTTTTATAATGAGCTGGTTAGAACTACTAAATAATTTAGAATCGGGCGCAGTGCGCGCAGCAACACAAGACGACAACGGCCAATGGCATGCTAACGTTGCAGTAAAACAAGGTATTTTAGAAGCGTTTAAAAATGGCACTAATACCGAATTTCCAGGTGGCTTTGTTGATAAACACAATTTAGCACCACAAGGTTTTGCAGCCGATGCTGGAGTGCGTATAGTACCTGGTGGCTCAAGCGTTCGCCGTGGCGCACACGTTGCTAAGGGCACGATTATTATGCCACCAGCATATGTAAACATTGGTGCGTTTATCGATGAAGGCACTATGGTTGATAGCCACGCGTTAGTGGGGTCGTGTGCGCAAGTAGGTAAAAATGTACATTTAAGCGCTGCAGTACAACTAGGCGGTGTACTTGAACCTATTGGTGCAAGCCCGGTGGTGGTAGAAGACGATGCATTCATCGGTGCAGGTTGCGTGATTGTTGAAGGCGTAGTAGTGAAAAAAGGCGCGGTGCTCGCACCAGGTGTACGCTTATCAGCAACTATTCCAGTTTATGACTGTGTTAATGAGCGCCAGCTGGCTAAAGGCGAGCCTATTCCTGAATACGCGATTGTTATTCCAGGCTCTCGTCCAGCTTCTAATACTTGGGCCCGCGAGCAAGGATTAAGTATGTCGTGTGCATTAATTGTAAAATACCGTGATGAACAAAGTGATGCATCATTGCTGCTTGAAGAGGTTTTACGTTAATGAGCTTTTTGAGCACGCCAGTTAAAACCGCCATTGATGAGCTATCAACTACGCTTGATACACCATTTTTTATTTACGACCTTGATACATTAAACGCACACTTAACGCGATTAGTGGCGCAAACTGAGGTAAAACTGTGGTATGCCGTAAAAGCTAATCCATTATCTAAAGTCATTCAAAGCTTAGATAACGTGGGTTTTAACTTTGATGTAGCAAGTAAAGGCGAACTTGAGCAAGTTCTGGCACAAGGTATTAACAGCGAGCGCGTGCTCAATACAGGGCCTGCCAAAAGCCCAAAACAAATTAAACACTTTATTGCGCGCGGCGTACGTACCTTTGTTGCCGAAAGCCTTAATCAAGTACGCTGGCTTAACGAGCAAGCAAGCTTACAAAACTGTCAGTTACAGGTATTACTGCGAGTGCAATTACGCTGGCCTGAAGGGGAAAAAAACCCACTTGGTGGCGATAGCCTTACTCCATTTGGTTTAGGTTGCGATGAATGGCAAGCGCTAAATACTAGCGACTACCCAGCGCTTAGCTTTGATGGCCTGCATATTTTTCAATGGGGCAACATGCTCAGCAGCGACAAGCTAGCTGAACTTTGGTCACAAATGATTGCACCGCTAACAAAGCTTGCCAACGACTTAGGTATTCACTTAAAAGTACTCGACTTAGGCGGTGGTTTAGGTATTCCTTACACTCTTGATGCACCAACCTTAAGTTGGGATGCGCTCATTGATGCATTAGCTGACATTAAGAATGCCGCAGGCGTACAAGAACTCTGGATGGAGCTTGGCCGTTATGCTGTGGGCGAATGCGGTCATTACGCAACACCTGTCGTTGAGCGAAAACTTAACTATGCCCAACAACAAGTGATCTTAAGCGGCGGTATTAATCATTTATTGCGCCCTGCAGTCACCAGCCAAGATTTCCCGGCACGATTATTACGAGACTCAACTGCTGCATACCAAACTATGAGCTTATATGGGCCATTATGTACAGCACTTGATTGCTTAGGTGAACACCAATTACCTAGTGATTTAAATGAGCAAGACTGGCTGGTGTTTAGCCAATGTGGCGCGTACGGCTTTACCGAAAGTATGCCGTATTTTTTATGTCATGAGCTAGCCGCTGAATACACATTACAAAATGGCGAGCTTAACTGTATTCGCACAGCTGAAGATGCCAGCTACTACTTAAGGTAATTGAGATGAGTACGACTAAAGCTATAAGCCAAGAAAACATAGTAGTTGGTGAAGTTGCCAACGGCCTACCGCTCACAATTCCTGTCTATCGTTTAAAAGGCGATGGCACTGGGCCAAGTGTGTATGTGCAAGCTAATATGCACGGTGCAGAAGTACAAGGCAATGCGGTTATTTACCAATTACTTGAGCAGCTTAAGCATCTTGAACTCAAAGGCGATATCACCCTGGTGCCTTACGCGAACCCAATTGGTTGCAATCAAAAATCGGGCGAATTCACCCTTGGTCGTTTTGATCCAATCACCGGCACCAACTGGAACCGCATGTATCACTGCAATAGTAAGCTCGCGAGCCAATTTACTGAGCAATATAGTGATGCCGATGAGCAAACCTTAAAAAGTGAGTTTAAAGCCGCACTGATTGATGAAGTAGACCAACAACTAAGCGGTCCAGCTTATCGCCTAACTACAGGCAAACGCATTGCACTTAACTTGCAAAAGTTGGCACACCAAGCTGATATCGTGCTCGACTTACACACAGGCCCCATTTCGAGTCAGCATTTATATTGCCCAGATTATGCCAAGGCCAGTGCCAACTACTTTAATATTCCTCATGTATTAATCATCCCTAATGATTTTGCAGGAGCAATGGATGAAGCAAGTTTTTGCCCATGGTGGCAATTAACCGAGGCATTAGCTCAACAAGGGCGTGAATTTAATGTTCAAGTTGAAGCTTTTACGGTCGAACTCGGCAGCCAAGAAAAAATCGATTTAACTGCGGCCCTTGATGATGCTAATAGTATTTTAAGTTACCTAAATCATAAGCAGGTATTCGTTGATGCCCCCTATCAGCCAAAAGTAATGAAGCGCTACGGCTGTGATTTAAATGATTACCTTGCTTACTATGCACCTATGGGCGGCATGGTTGAGTATATAGCGCCACTTGGCGGCCATATCAAAGCTGGCGAGCCGATTGCTAGAGTATTGCGAATGGAGCGCTACCTCGCAGAGCAACCATTACAAACCCTAACACTTGATTGTGACGCCATCGCGATTTTGCATTTTGCTTCAGCAAGCGTAAACCAAGGCACCGAACTATATAAATTCTTTACTAACGTATTTGAGCTTTAATTTTTATATCAAGCTCAACCCTTCTCATTGCGTGAGAGCACGACTATCCAATTGGAAAAAGTGCATTGAACAAGCGGCTTCGGCCGCTTTTTCTTTGTATTTATGGGCAAAAAGCGCCACAATCAACTAAGTTCAGTAACAATTCACTGATATTCAGTTAAAGTCTGCACTGAATAAAATATAATGAAAATCTATTTTCAGCTATTTTCTTGCACTGAAAATCACTCCATTATCATTTACTAATAACATACAACAGCTACTCTCTATTTGGCTTTATCAAAGGAAGAATAATGACTTGGCGCTACGGGTTCCTACTGACGACACTGCTTTCATGCACCGCATTTGCACAATCAGAACAAGCTGAAAAAACAAATGAACAAGACAATGATCTTGAGCTAGTAAAGCAATGTATTTTAAATGAAGCCATTGGCGGCAAAGCCGAAATGACACTAGCGCAATTACGTGAAAAATGTAGTTCTCTCGATGAAAGTAAGCAGATCACCGTACTAGATAAACGCAAAGCCCGTGAACAGGTCAGTGAAAAAAACCGAAATGTGATCACTCCACATAAACGTAATTATATATTACCGCTGTCGTATGTATCCAACCCAAATGCCAGACCTTTTGACAATCTTAATGACCTATCAGAAAACAACGAAGGCGAAACACTTGATAACTTAGAAATAAAATATCAGTTATCAATCAAAGTACCGTTATACAATGATTTTGCAGATAAAGACCAAGCTGTTTACTTTGGTTTTACACTGCAATCATTTTGGCAGTTTTATAACGACGATATTTCATCACCATTTCGTGAAACTAATTACGAACCCGAGATCTTTTGGGTTAATTATCTAGACCCCGAGCATGTTCTTTGGGGAGATGAAATGGCGATTGCGGTTGGTTTCGTGCATCAATCGAATGGCCGTAGCCAGCCTCACTCTCGTTCTTGGAATCGTATTTATGCCAATTTCGTTTGGGAAAATGATGGCTTTGTATTTAGTTTTAAACCTTGGTACCGCATCCCAGAAGATAGAAAAGAAGATCCTATGCAGGCTAAAGGCGACGATAACCCAGATATCTATAAATACATGGGTTACTTTGAATTTTCTGGCGCGTATAGACTAGATGATCATGAATTTAGCTTTATGACCCGCAATAATTTAAATTCAGATAACCGCGGTGCAATTCAACTGGATTGGTCATTTCCGTTATGGGGCCGACTACGAGGCTATGCCCAATACTTTAACGGTTACGGTGAAAGCTTAATAGATTATAACGCAGATATAGAACGTATTGGTGTGGGTATATTGTTAACTGATTTACTATAAAAGTTAAGGCCAAGCAATTGCTTGGCCTTATTTTTTGTTTGCTCTGAATTCTAACTACTTAATAATTTTAAATGTACCTTCAAACTCAGCAACCAGTAACTCACCATCGTAGATTTCCACTGGCACTACATAGCTCGCTTTGCCTTCTGACTCTAACTCGGCTAATTTACCTTTACAACCGCTTAAATCAACGCTGCCACGAGGGTCGTTATTAAGCGGTTTTAAATATTTAATATTAGCATCGGCTAACACTATATTACCTTCAAACCCGGCTTCTTTGAGTGCTAAATAAGTTGCGCCCCAGCCGGTTAACGTCGCTAAACTATAAATAGAGCCAGCAAACATAGTGTTATGCAAGTTTAAGTTCGCATTTAGATCTGCACTGGTGGTAAATTGCCAATCAGTGTAACTTTCAACTTTAATGCCCATAGCATCGCTGATCGGAATAGATTCGCGCCATGTATTTTGCAGAATTTGGGTCCAATTAGGATGACGGAACCAGCCTGGCTCAGACGGTTTTTGTTTCACCATTTTCCAGTGTTGTACATCATCGTAAGCTAAGTGAGCCTTTTCTTTTAATTCATAACCATGGCGCTTATAAAATTCTAATGCCCGTTCACGAGCGAATAAAACTAACTCATCGGCGTCTTGAGTCCAGGCTATTTTCTCAAGCTCATGCAATAAACGACTACCGATGTGTTGATTACGGTTACCTTGTGCAACCGCCATATAACGGACTTGCGCTTGTTGTTGATTATTAAAATGCAGTCGTGCAACACCTAACACTGCCCCCTCTTTATTTTTAATAAAGCGATGCTCAGCATCTTGCTCTAAATCATCCTGCTCAGAACCACGCGGTTCATTCCAAGGTGCGCGCAATACTTGCCAACGTAATTGATAATACGCTTGCCAATCTTCGCTACTTTGTGGTGTTGTCACCTGAAACATAATCACTCCTGTTGCTACCAAGGCCGCAAACGCTTGTTAATTCAAGATGCGTTTATCTAACTAAAAATGCGGTCAGTTATTATTTGCAAACTACCATACTCCATCTGATAAAAACTTGGAATACGACTTTGGTGAGCAACGCAAAATAACTGCTTTACCTGTAAAACTTGATAGACATATTGGCACTTTAGATTGACTCGTCTATGCTGATGTAACTATGGAACATTTTTTTGAAGACAACGGGGCAGTAAAGCACAGCTTTATCGAAGATTGTCACCGTATCGGGCAACTACTCTATTGGCACAAATATGGCGCCGATTGCATTCAGGTACGCCAACATAAGCAGTTACGTTGGTTATTGATCAACGAAACACTACAGTCAGTGGTCGAGAAAAGCAGCCCAAGCCATTTGCTGTTTCCACATTTACAATATTTAGCGCAATTATGGCAACCACTCTCAGCGCCAAACGCCGTACTTGAACTGGGCTTAGGTGGCGGTGCTATCCGCAATTACTTACAACACACCTACCCTGATAGTCAGCTACTCTCTGTAGAGAAAAATCCGAATATCATTCATTGCTATAAGCGTTTTTTTGGTGGTGAGCATGCATCGAATTTACGCTGTTTTGATGCTGAAGCTGTATTAGAGCATGGCCCACAATACGATTGGATCATTCTTGACCTATTTAGCCAATTAGATGCGCCGTTATTTTTATACAAACACCGCTTTTACGAAAAACTGCGCTGTGCTTTAACTAAAAATGGCTATTTGTTTATTAATTTTTTATCTCAGCATGATTCACAATTAAAGCAGTTAGAACATTTACTGATCACCACTTTTGGTAAAATACCTAGCATCGAAAAAATTCCAGGTTATGCCAACAACATCGTGGTGATCAGAAAATAACTGCTAGCCTTAACTACACTGTTAAATTAAATGTCACCGGCCCATCATTACATAAACTTACTTGCATATCCGCAGCAAATTGTCCTGTTGCTACGCTTAAACCCATAACTCGAGCTTGGCTAACAAAGTATTCGTATAGCTCATTAGCCTGTGCAGGTGTGGCTGCTGATGAAAAGCTTGGGCGCATGCCTTTTTTAGTATCTGCCGCCAGAGTAAATTGCGATACCACCAATAACTCACCTTGAATATCTTGCAGGCTTAAATTCATTTTGTCGTTTTCATCGCTAAATACGCGGTAATTACTAACTTTATGTAGCAGCTTATCAGTGCTTTGTTGATCATCATGCTTTTCAACCCCAAGCAACAATAAAAGCCCCTGCTCAATTTGACCAATTACCTGACCATCCACTTCAACTTTTGCGTGTTTTACGCGCTGAATTAATCCTTGCATCTATTCCTCGATAATTTGATACACATAAGATCGGCTGCACGCCGCACTGCCGCTAAATATACATTACTATCAACACCATGCCCAACACCATCTAAAATAAGTAACTGTGCGTTGAGTTGCTCAGCTAAATGCTGTACGGCATTAAAACGACACACTAAATCATGCCTGCCATGAATAAACCAAGTAGGAATTTTACTAATTTTTTTATAGTGTTCACCAATGAAGTTATCAGTAATAAAACACTGAGCAGTAAAGTAATGGACCATTAAACGCGCCATATTAAGCCCCAACTGTGGTGAACTTAACCCCCATTGATGTTGCTGTTTACCATGGCTTAATACGTTTTCCCATTGGCACCATAATTTAGCAAAGTGATTTGCATTAATTTGATTATCATCATTTAATTGCCGCCGATAAAACGCAAAAATGCTGGCAACATCAGGTAACTCCTGAGAAAAACGCGCATATAATTCAGGATAAAAATGTGCAGCAGCACCATGACGACTATATAGCCACTTAAAATCGGCTGAAGTAGCCAAAAACGTGCCTCGTAAAATTAACCCATGTACATGTTGAGTGTGTTCAATGGCATACAGCAAACACAGAGTTGCTCCCCACGAACCACCGCTTAACACCCACTTTTCTAGTCCTAAGTAAGTGCGTAAATAATCAAGGTCAGCGACCAGTTCTGAGGTTGTATTAGCGCTTGTTAAATGAGGAGTTGATTGCCCGCAGCCGCGTTGGCTATATAAAATAATACGATAACGGGTAGGATCAAAGAAACGGCAATTATCAGCATGCAAACCCACGCCGGGCCCGCCATGGCAAATTACCACCGGCAGGCCAGCTGGATCACCGTACTCTTGTACATGAATTTGGTGCCCACTTCCCACACTCAGATGAAAATCATGGTATGGGGTAATATTTGGATATAACTGCATAATGCCGACTCTCCTATCAGCGATGCAGTGAATTACTTATTAGCATCGCCCTCATCAAGGATAATATCAGATGTACTTTCGATATTTTTAGGGCCAATACATACTGTAAACTCTGCACCGAGTAACACAACCACCCACGACAAATACACCCACACAAATAAAATTGGAATAGTTGCCACCGCACCATAAATCACTTCGTATGAAGGAAAGTGACTGATATAAAGCGCAAAACCTTTTTTAGTTAATTCAAACAACAAGGCTGCAAATAAAGCACCTGGTACTGCAGCTTTAAAAGATACGCGAGTATTAGGCACTAAAGTATAGAGCATAATAAAGCCAGCCATAGAAATTAAATAAGGCAGTAATTTTAATAAAAAGCCACTAAAGCCCGGAATCCCCTGATCGGCAAATGATACTAACGACACAATATATGAAGTAACCCCAATACTTGCGCCTAATAACAATGGCCCTAAACTCAACACCATCCAATATACCGCGAAAGAAATCATCATTGGTCGCTTGGTTTTAATCCGCCAAATTCGATTCAGCGTCGCATCAACATTACGGATCAGTAGCAATGCTATCGCTGCAAGAAAACCAATACCTACAGCAGTCATTTGATTCGCATTACCTGCAAAAGACGTTATATGCTCTTTAATTACATCTGATGAGGTAGGCACAAAGTTAGTAAATAAAAAGTTTTCAATAGCAATACGGGTATCTTCAAAGCCAGGAAAAGCCGAGAAAATAGCCACGCCAACTGCAATTAAAGGAACCAATGAAAGTAAGGTTACATAGGCTAAATAACCAGCATTTACAGTAATTTGGTCGTCAATGCAGCGATTAATATACTGCATCCACCACGTTGGCTGCTGACGTATAAGTACCCTCAACTGCTGTTTATAATGTGCGACCTTTTCATTCATAAAGTTAACTTTCTGCTAAAATAGTTTTGATTATCATAGCAATCCACCACATAATTTACAGCACTAACGGATTTAAAAAGGGATCTCGATGAAAAAACTGACTTTACTCAGCGCACCAATATTGGCCTTATCATTGGCTTTATCTGGCTGCCAATCTGCATATTACTCGGCTATGGAATCAGTTGGTGTGCATAAGCGTGACATTTTAGTGGACCGCGTAGAAGCAACTAAAGAGTCTCAAGAAGAGTCTCAAGAGGAATTCCAATCTGCACTTGAACGTTTAACAACATTGATTAACTTTGATGGTGGAGATGTACAAGCAGCCTATGACCAACTCAATGATGACTACGAATCTAGCCTTGCGGCTGCTAATGACGTTACAAATAACATCAACAAAGTTGAAGATGTAGCTGAAGCATTGTTTGAAGAATGGAGCGATGAATTAGAACAATATTCTAACGCTTCACTTAAACGTGAAAGTAATAAAAAGCTCACCGCAACCAAACGTGACTTTGATAAACTGTTACGCTCTATGCGTAATGCTGAAAGCAAGATGGAGCCGGTACTGTCATCACTGCATGACAATGTTTTATACTTGAAGCATAACCTTAATGCACAAGCTGTATCAGCCATTCAAGGTGAATTCACTAATCTTAAGCGCGATATAAAAGTGTTAATGGATGACATGAACAAGTCGATTGCTGATTCAAATAAATTTATTGAGCAAATGAGTAAAGCAGGCTAAATCAGCCTGTGAGTTTGCCTGTCACTTATCAAGAGCGCTAGTTTGCTAGTCGCAGAGTAATCAAAGCCTACATTTATGTAGGCTTTTTTGTTGTTATATCTTGTTACTTTTTAAGTGTTATTTCATCTGCTATTTTTGCTACACTTTTACCTAATTAAAATTATAAAAACATTAAACAATGAAAATACGTGCAGCTAGTTTAATTATCGCATCAAGTTTATTAGCTGCGTGTAGCACTGCCAATAATGTGCAAAGAATTGCAGGCGCTGATACTGTTGTGCCACTTCATCAAGAGGGTGAGCAGGCTGGGCGCTACCACAACCTCTATCCAGGGAAAAAAAACTATCCGATTAGCTGCGAAAGCGATTGTTACCCAAGTAATGCTAACTTGGTATGTGAAACTCCGGGTGAAAACTGCTTCTATCAAGGCGCGCAACTAGCACCACAACTAAATACCGGCTACACAGTACGCTGGCTCGGTCACGCCGGGTTTATGATCAACACTCCTAACGGCCAGCAAGTTGTATTTGACCCAGTAAAAGAGCAATTTGACTCCCCTGTTGATTTAGCTTTTCGGCTGGCATCTGGGTTTTATCGTAAACCTGGCGATTGGCTTAGCGAAAGCGAACTTAACAATCTAGACGCAGTAATTTATTCTCATATCCATTACGATCACTTCAATAAAGCAGACATTGAAAGCATAGGTAATAAACCTCGCTACTTAACACCACTTGGTATGGCAGATAACTTTCCTACCGGTGGTTTTAATATTAGCGAAATGGCGTGGTATGCAAAAACTAAAATTGATGATTTAACCATTCATGCGCTACCTGCGCATCATTTTAGCAGTCGTGTGTTAGTGCCCTTTATTTACGAAGATAACGATAAAGATTTATGGAATGGCTGGTTACTTGAGCAAAATGGCAGCACTTTATTTTTTGCAGGCGACACAGGCTATTCAAAACACTTTAACGATATACAGAAAAAATATGGCGCTATCGATGTGTGCTTAATGCCAATCGCCTCGTACTACCATGAAGAAAACGGTAACTGGTATCGTTATGTACATACTACTCCTGAGGATGCCTTAACAGCCGCACAGGAGCTTAACTGTAAAGTTATGATACCTTGGGGCTATGGCAACTCAAGTTGGAAGATGGGCGATCACAGCAGCCATTCTGCATTGCTGCGCTTATTGCATATGTATGATGAAATGAAGTCACAAATCCCGCTGTATATTTTAAATGAAGGGCAAAGTGTCGCACTATAAAACGACACTTGGATACTGATACGATTGCTCTTCAGTCTTGCATTCATCATCACCGAGGGAGCGATTTATTGGCCCAAGTAACATACTAAAAAAACCATTAATTATATTCGCTGTTTGGTGTGTCTCTGAGCTATCAAGCGAGTGGTTCTGCACTTGCCGTTGCTGACTTTGTGCACTACCAACAACAAAGTCACAACCCGAGCTCATTACTTGCGACGAAGTACAGCCAGATAACAACATAGCCACAATCAACAACAATACGTTAGCCACAATTATTCCTTTTATATTAATTCTAGTAGTGCCATTACTTTACCTGTTAACTGAGCGAGAAAATGTAAAAAACTGTATTCACTTACGATCCATTACTATCACTAATTTTATACCTGAACATTCTGTCTGTTGTTTTCAATTTTTGTTTCAGTCACTATTGAACCACAAACAAAATAAGAAACTTTGAGAATTAGATGAAAACAGCCGCGCTTACCTTAGGCCTATTAATGAGCAACGCCGCTATGGCTATCGATGTAGAGCATACAGCAACACCAATTACTATTGACGGTGTATCTGAAAGCGCATGGGACCAAGCAAAATGGCAGCCTATGCCTTTTCTTATGGATGGCACCTTGCCTGACTCAGATAAAGACTTTAAAGGCCGCTACAAGTTACTTTGGGATGAAAACTACCTGTATTTACAAGCCGATATTGTGGATGATGTACTAATTGATACCCATCCAGATCCTACCGATAAGTACTGGGACGATGATGCCTTAGAAGTGTTTATTGATAGCGACGCATCTGGCGGTAACCATCAGTTCAATCATACTGCGTTTGCCTATCACATTGGTCTTGATAACCAAGCTGCCGATTTCGGAGCTGATAAAAAACCCCATTTATACACAGATCATTTAATCAGCCACTGGCAACGAAACAGTACCGCCCCATATAACATCACATGGGAAGTAGCCATTAAGCTCTACCCGAATGATTTCCAAGAAGGTGTGCCAAACACCCCGCTTAAGTTAACGGCAAAGCAAGTAATCGGCTTTATGCTCGCCTACTGCGATAACGACGGCAGTAAAATTCGTGAGCACTTTATGGGTTCGCATGAAGTACAACCCGTAAATGGCAGCCGCAACCTAGGCTATATCGACGCCAGCGTATTTGGAAAGGTTACGTTATTACCGAAAAAGTGATAGGAGTTGGCGAGTCAACTAGAGTAAAGTTAGCAAGTTAAGCAAGGTTGGGTTGAGCGCAGCGAAACCCAACGAAAAAATACCCCGCTAACAAAAACAGGGGCTTTGCATTATCAGCTACTTTAAAAGCCCTTCCTCTTTTACTGCTCATTTTCTTCTCCTTGTGCAAAAAAATCTTTAAGTCAGTTATTCACAAAGAGGATAAGAGGCGCTGCACTTTTAGAGGAAAGAGGTTATGTTGCATGGTTTATAAAATCTAGCGGTTTTTACCTAATAGCTATACAAACACCAATCTAGCCAACTACGCTGTTCTAATCTGACCGCTTATAGCTTACAGCTCTTCCCCTCACAAACTTTACTCTCGCTAACTTTACTCTCGCTAACTAATACCACAAAAAAGCCGCTGTATTTTGCAATACAGCGGCTTTTAAAATCAGCTTAATTTATAAGGTGATTATCCTTTAGGCGCACGACCAGCACGTTTACGTTCGTTTTCTGTAAGATGACGCTTACGGATACGAATGTTTAGTGGTGTTACTTCAACTAGCTCGTCATCATCGATGAACTCAAGCGCTTGCTCAAGTGAGTAGTTTAGGTGCGGAGAAAGCGTTTGCGCTTCATCAGTACCAGATGCACGTACGTTAGTTAACTGCTTGCCTTTAAGGGCGTTAACTGTAAGGTCGTTATCACGGTTATGAATACCGATAACCATACCTTCGTATACTTCAACACCGTGACCGATGAATAAGCGACCACGTTCTTGTAAGTTGAATAATGCGTTAGTAAGTGCTTTACCTGTTGCATTTGCAATCATTACACCGTTCTTACGAACACCGATCTCGCCACCTTTGTGCGGACCGTAATGGTCGAAAGTATGGTACATAAGACCAGAACCTGATGTAAGCGTCATGAAATCAGTTTGGAAACCGATTAAACCACGACTTGGGATCATAAAGTCTAAACGCATACGACCTTTGCCATCTGGCGTCATATTTGTTAGTTCGCCTTTACGAAGACCAATTTGCTCCATTACAGAACCTTGGTGCTCATCTTGACAGTCAATTGTTACTGTTTCAAACGGTTCTTCTAGAACGCCATCAACAGTACGTAAGATTACTTCTGGACGAGAAACAGCTAGCTCGTAACCTTCACGACGCATGTTTTCGATTAAGATACCTAGGTGTAATTCACCACGACCAGATACACGGAAGCTATCTGGGCTAGCAGTATCTTCAACGCGAAGTGCTACGTTGTGTACTAATTCTTTGTCTAAACGCTCACGGATATTACGTGACGTTACAAACTTACCTTCTTTACCACAGAAAGGTGAGTTATTTACAGAGAATGTCATTGTTACAGTTGGCTCATCAACACTTAGTGGTGGTAATGCTTCAACGTTGCCAGGGAAACAAACTGTATCAGAAATCTTAAGCTCACCAATACCTGTTACTGTTACGATGTTACCAGCGTAAGCTTTATCAGTTTCGATACGCTCAAGGCCTAGGTAGCTTTGTACTGCGCCAATTTTACCATTACGTTTAGTACCATCGGCACTGATAATAGTAACTTGTTGGTTAGGAGCAACAGAACCACGTTTGATACGACCGATACCGACTACACCAACATATGAGTTGTAATCAAGTTGCGAAATCTGCATTTGGAAGTCACCTTCAGGATCTGCATCCGGTGGTGATACTTCGTCAACGATCATCTTGAACATAGGTTCCATGTTGTCTGATGGCTCGTCTAAATCTAATGTTGCCCAGCCGTTAATTGCTGATGCATAGATTACTTTAAAGTCTAACTGTTCGTCAGTTGCGCCTAGGTTGTCGAATAAATCAAAGATTTGATCCATAACCCAATCAGGACGTGCACCTGGTTTATCAATTTTATTGATAACAACGATTGGCTTTAAGCCTTGCGCGAATGCTTTTTGCGTAACGAAACGCGTTTGTGGCATTGGACCTTCTTGAGCATCAACAAGTAGTAATACTGAGTCAGCCATCGAAAGTACGCGTTCAACTTCACCGCCAAAGTCGGCGTGTCCAGGGGTGTCTACGATATTGATATGGTAGTCATTCCATGAAATGGCTGTGTTTTTAGCCAAAATGGTAATACCACGTTCTTTCTCAATGTCGTTTGAGTCCATCACGCGCTCTTCGTTACCGCCGCGTGTTTCTAATGTACCTGATTGCTCAAGTAGTTTGTCAACCAATGTTGTTTTACCGTGGTCAACGTGCGCGATAATCGCTATATTTCTTAACTTTTCGATGCTCATATTTTTACTCAGAGAAATTAAATTCTCATTGATCCTGCAAGATCTACGCACTCATCTGCGTTTTCACGAGATGTCCCAGCATAGGATTTAAAAGGGCGCATATTATCCCTTATTAATGACATGGATGAAAGTTTATCCAATATATATTTCAAAACTTTCTTTATACTTGCAATAAGTATCTGTTTTATATATGACATTTTAATTAATTTAATTTTTCAATTTGTCACTATTTTGCTCATTCCTAGCTATTATTGTCATAATTTGGCAGTATTTGGTGAGTAAGTTAGCTTTATGTTGGTGTTTATAATCTATACAATTTAGCGCCAAAGAGAAGTGACCACACTGACGCACCAAAATGATCACAAGCCGATCCAATATGGTGCAAAACATATAACAGCTGGATGTATAACTTATTTTTTAACCTTAAAAAACAATGCACTATAAAAATGGCATAAAAGCCGCTTACTATAAAAGCAAAAGCAATTATGCAGCAAAATAAAACCCAACAGTTGGAGGACACATGTCACAATCGGTTTTAGATTTTATTAAAGAAAATGACGTTAAGTTCGTTGATTTACGCTTTACTGATACCAAAGGTAAAGAGCAACATGTTTCTATTCCTCATCACCAAGTAGATGAAGATTTTTTTGAAGACGGCAAAATGTTTGACGGTTCTTCAATTGCTGGTTGGAAAGGCATTAATGAATCAGACATGGTATTACTACCTGTTGCTGAGTCTGCTAAATTAGACCCTTTCACAGAAGAAGCTACTTTAATTTTACGTTGTGATGTTGTTGAACCTGGCACATTACAAGGTTATGAGCGTGATCCCCGTTCAGTTGCTAAGCGCGCTGAAGAGTACATGCGTTCGACTGGTATTGCTGATACCGTGCTATTTGGTCCTGAGCCAGAGTTCTTCGTATTTGATGACATCAAATACAAAACTGATATGTCAGGTTCAATGTACAAAATTGATTCTAAGCAAGCAGCTTGGAACTCAGATAAAAGCTACGAAGGCGGCAACACTGGCCATCGTCCAGGCGTGAAAGGTGGTTATTTCCCTGTTGCTCCAGTTGATGATTTCCAAGATTGGCGTTCAGCGACGTGTTTAGTTCTTGAAGAGCTAGGTCAAGTTGTAGAAGCGCATCACCACGAAGTGGCTACAGCTGGTCAAAACGAGATCGCAACTCGCTTTAACACTATGGTATTAAAAGCGGATGAAATCCAAGAAATGAAATATGTTATCCATAACATGGCTCATTTATATGGCAAAACAGCTACCTTCATGCCTAAGCCAATCGTTGGTGACAATGGTTCTGGTATGCACTGTCACCAGTCTTTAGCTAAAGACGGTGTTAACTTATTCGCAGGCGACAAGTACGGCGGTCTTTCTGAAGAAGCGCTTTACTACATCGGTGGTATTATCAAGCATGCTAAAGCAATCAATGCTTTTGCAAATGCGTCTACTAACTCGTACAAACGTTTAGTACCAGGCTTTGAAGCGCCAGTAATGCTTGCGTACTCTGCACGTAACCGTTCTGCATCAATCCGTATCCCAGTGGTTCCATCAGAAAAAGGTCGTCGTATCGAAGTACGCTTCCCAGATCCAACAGCTAACCCATACCTTGCTTTCTCTGCAATGCTTATGGCTGGCCTTGATGGTATCAAAAACAAGATCCACCCTGGCGATGCAATGGATAAAGATTTATACGACTTACCAGCAGAAGAAGCAGCAGAAATCCCAACAGTTGCAACTTCACTACAAGAAGCGCTTGCGTCTCTAGATGCTGACCGTGAGTTCTTAAATCAAGGTGGTGTATTCACTAACGATTTAATCGATGCTTACATTGCGCTTAAGTCTAAAGAAGTTGAAAAGCTTAACATGACGACTCACCCTGTTGAGTTCGAAATGTACTACAGCTGTTAATTAGGCTGTAGAAAAATTATCTTATAGATAATATATGTGTGTTCTCAAGGCCCGTTCTGCGGGCTTTTTTTATGGCTAATTTTCCCATTCTCCACTAAAGTTTAATTAGTGCAAAAAATGCAAGGTGACAAGGTGAAAAAGACGCTTTTATTACTAGTAACTCTGATTTTAATCAGCTTTTATGGCTATTCTGGCGATAAAAAAATTTATTCTTGGAAAGATAAAAATGGCGTATCAGTATTTTCAGATACTCCTAAACCAGGTGCGCAAGAAATCAAGCTCACCAATCAAAGTTTGTCGATGCCGACTGTTGATACAAGCATTTTAGATGAACAGCAACCAGCGGCTGTGAAAAGCTATAAAGCGGTTATTTCTTCCCCTGCCGATCAAGGCACTGTTCGTGAAAATACCGGTTCAGTGTATGTAACTAGCCGTATAACACCACGCTTTGAGAATGGTTTTAAAATTCAACTACTAGTTGATGGCGCACCGTACGCAGAACCTAGCAATATCAGTACTTTTGCTCTGCGCGAGGTAAACCGTGGCGAACACACATTGCAACTGAAGCTATTTGACCCACAAGGCTCTGTTGTCTCTGTTAGTCCAGTGAGCACATTTTATATGCATAGAGCATCGTCTTTATAAAAACCATGTATTTCTATCAAAGACCATAATTTACTTAAAATATTTGTGCTAAGCTGCTAATAATCATCAACGCACTAAAATGGTGCAACCATGCCCGATAATAAAAATTTTAACCCTGAGTTACTAACTAGCATTTGGCAAAACCTGTCAACGGCAGTGATCTTACTTGATCAACAATTCACCCTTATTTACGCTAATAATAGCGCCAGTGAACTGTTAGGATTAGGCCCTAAACGTATTCTCAATCAACCGTTTGACAGTCTTTTTAATTACCATTCCATTGACCTTAAACGCATTGCACAATACTCTTTGGTAGATGGTGTAGATTGCCACCAGCACAGAGCTGACGTGGTTTTTGTTGATTCTCGTCATGCCAAACTGGCAATTAGTTCGCGTCGCGTGAAGTTACAAAATGAGTATTTTATTTTATTCGAGTGTCGCCAAACTGATGATGAAATTCGCCACGATCAAGCTTCTAATCAAATGCATCAATATCAAGCAGCACGTAACCTAATTAGAGGGCTTGCTCATGAAATCAAAAATCCTTTAGGCGGAATTCGCGGAGCGGCGCAATTATTGCAGTATGAGGTTGATCAGCAAGAACGGGATGAATGTGCAGAATTAATTATTGAACAAGCCGATCGCTTACGAGAGCTTGTTGACAGGCTACTGGGCCCGAATCAATTACCACAAAAGTCATACGGTAATATTCATCAAACCTTAGAGTCTGTAATTAAACTAAGTACATTAGATAATTGCGCCAATATTAGCTTGGAAAAAGATTACGACCCAAGTATACCTGATGTCTATATTGACCAAGGTAAAATTCAGCAAGTAGTACTTAACATCGTTCGAAATGCACAACAAGCGTTAGTCGGTGGTGGCGTGATAAAAATTAAAACACGTATTAATCACCAGCAACGTCGCCCCGGAAAAGCCCCTAAAAAGGCACTGCTGATCCAAATTTCAGATGACGGACCAGGTATCGATTCCAGCATCAAAGAGACATTATTTTACCCGATGATCACCAACAAAGAAGGTGGTTCTGGCTTAGGTCTCTCGATTGCACAAACCTTGATCGATCAACACAACGGCTATATAGAATGCGATAGCTGGCCAGGTCATACAGAGTTTAATATATATCTGCCTTTTGCGGATTAATCGGTTTTTGGAGTTTGCATGAAAACAGTTTGGCTGGTTGATGATGATGCATCTATTCGCTTTGTACTTGAAAAAGCACTAACTCGCGCAGGATTTAATGCTGAAAGTTTTTCTAATGCACAAGACGTGCTGTCAGCATTAAAGTTTAGCCAACCTACGGTACTGGTGTCTGATGTACGTATGCCTGGTATGGATGGTATGGCATTATTAGAACTGATCGCTGAACAAAACCCAGGCTTGCCAGTGATCATCATGACTGCGCATTCAGATTTAGATTCAGCGGTAAATGCGTTTCAAAAAGGTGCTTTTGAATACCTAGCCAAACCATTTGATTTAAATGAAGCAGTTGCGTTAGTAGAAAGCGCGTGTCGCGCTAACTCAACTAAAAAAGTAAAACGTAAACCCGCACCACCTAAAAGTGCCCATATCATTGGCGAAGCGCCAGCCATGCAGGAAGTATTTCGGGCAATAGGTAAGCTGTCAGCATCAAGTATGAGCGTACTTATCAATGGTGAATCTGGTACCGGTAAAGAATTGGTAGCCAGTGCTTTACATAACCACAGCCCACGCAAAGAAAACCAGTTTATTGCCTTAAACATGGCAGCTATTCCAAAAGAGTTGGTTGAATCAGAGCTATTTGGCCATGAAAAAGGCGCTTTTACTGGTGCTGATAGCGTACGTAAAGGTCGCTTTGAGCAAGCCAATGGCGGTACGCTATTCTTAGATGAGATTGGTGATATGCCGCTGGATGTACAAACCCGTTTGCTGCGTGTTTTAGCTGATGGTGAGTTTTACCGTGTTGGTGGCCATCAAAGTATTAAAGTTGATGTCCGGATCATTGCCGCGACTCACCAAAACCTTGAAGACTTAGTAAAACAAGGCAAATTCAGAGACGATTTATTTCATCGCTTAAATGTTGTGCGCCTGCGCCTACCTGCACTGCGTGAACGTACCGAAGACATTGAACGCTTAGCACAGCATTTTTTACATAAAAGCGCCAAAGACTTACAAGTCGAAAGCAAAATTCTCAGCTCAAAAGCCACCGACTTACTACGCTTGTTCAACTGGCCTGGCAATGTTCGTCAACTAGAGAACACCTGCCGCTGGCTTACGGTTATGGCTCCCGGCGAGCTTGTGAGTGAGCAAGACTTACCTCCAGAGATCTTAGCAATTGACGAGACTCAACAAGAGGGTGATTGGCTTGATGCCTTTCAACAATGGCTTAATCTAGAGCTTAAGCAAGGTAAAGAAAACATCTGGCCTAATGTACAAGCGCAATTAGAAACCCGCCTAATTAAAACCGCATTGGCAAACTGTGCAGGACATAAACAAGAAGCCGCAGTAAAAATAGGCTGGGGCCGCAATACATTGACCCGTAAATTAAAAGAGCGCAATATCAACTAACTTCCCTGCTCAAACGAAGGAAAATAAGTTGAAGTTAATCGAGCATATTCCATTAATAAAGCAGATGGAGATACTTAATAGGCTGAGTTTTTTTAGAGAGTTCAGCCTCAATGAGCGCCAAGTATTACTGGAGTCATTCAGTCACTTATACTTGATCAATAAAGATCGCTTTGTGTTTAAGCAGTTTGATAACGACAAACAACTGTATATCGTGCTCAGCGGCGCTATTGTGGTATTTAAACATAGTCATTTGATGGATTTAGGCACCATTGAACCCGGCGAATTTATTGGTGAAGGTGCGTTTATAAATAACCGCGAGCACAGCACCAGTGCTCGTGCTAAAAGCGATACCATAGTACTGGCGATTACCAGCGAAGCACTAATACGTTTACCAAATGTGATCCGCGAAAAAATTAAAGACCGCATTATCGAAGGGATGAGTAGACGTATTACTAAATTAAGCGATTACCTCGAGTCACGCGGCTAATCCATATACACAACCTGTAGCGAACAGTTTAACCATTGCGGACTCTCAACATGCGCAGTATAACGAAATGTATCTGAGGGTTTTTCACCAAAAGGCGTTGCAACCAAAGGGGTTGAATGCGTGTATGACTGCGAAATATTTCTATAATTGATGACTAAATAATTTTCATAACGCTGCCAAACTAACTGAGCGCGGGCACCATTTAGTAAAGTAAACTCAACCAAGTTATCAAAAAATCTGACTTTAAGGTTATTGTAGCGGTCTTCAACGCAACCAGTAGTACGCAGCTGTTGCGGCACGTCAAAACCTTGCTCTATTTGCTCACCACGTAAGTAAAAGCCAATATTGCCATCGCTATAATGATGATTAGCCACCGACACATAATTAAGCTGCGGCTGATAACCCATCGCTTGCATAATATTGGCAAGTTGCTCTGTTTCAGGAGTCAGTATTTTATCTTCTGAGGTTAATAATGTCGCAGCACTAAACTCTTTGGGTACTGGCAGTTCAGTAAATTGAAAAGGCAAGGTCTGCTGTTGTAGTTGCTCTGTCAGTTGTTGTTTTTGCAAAACAGTTAAACCCTCCGTATAGACATACACTGTAGGGTGCTGACAGGCTGTTAGAAATAACAACATGCCAATTAAAATGCCATATTTCATAGTCACCTCGAATAGATTACAACTGTAGTCTATTCGAGGTGACTATTTATAGCAAGTTAATTCACTTGGCTATTGAGCCAAGCATCCACGCTTTTACGGGTATATAAAACATCCTTAAACAAGCGGTGTCGTTGAAACTCAAGTAGTTTTTCTTTGCTATTTTCACCACAACTTAATTGGCTGTGATTGTCGTTAAAACGTGAAATAAGCGAAAAGCCTCGCTCTGGTTGTTGCGATGCTTTCTTTACAACCTGATTAAGCCGCGCACGCACATCATCTGCGGTCATAAAGTCAGAACCCTCTAAACCCATTAGCTCTTTTTTCATGGCTAGTCTTACGCCCATGTTAAATCTCCAGTACTGCGGCATTTGTAATAAAATGACCAACTAAATATCGAATTCGATTCGAACAGCAAATTGTAGGCCAGCTTTTCACGCGGATACTACGCTTGAATTACTACCGTTTTTTTAAAGACGGTATAAAATTCGAGATAGTTTCAGGTTAATTCTATTTAATGCCCTGTAGACTTTAGGCTGCTTGATGCAAAAGTCGCGCACAGCCTTTATACTACAGGCTGTGCCCTACCTTAATGAGATCAAACATGAACGACGAATATATTGAAATTGAATTAGAAGAAGAGCCAATTGAGCTATGCAAACTCTTAAAAGTTCTTGATTTAGTCGAAGGTGGCGGCCAAGCCAAAAACCTTATCACTGAAGGTTATGTTGGCGTTAACCATGAAATTTGTACAATCAAGCGGAAAAAATTATACAGTGGCGACATTCTTGAATTTGATGGTGAGCAATTTCAACTGACATTAAGCGAAAGTGCTATTCCAGCAGAGCGCCCTGTTACATCAACGCAACCTGAACCACAACAAAGTGCAGAGCCTGCTACTAACGCGCCTGCTAAAGCTAAGCGTAAACGTACCAAAAAACCAAAAGTGGATGAAAAAACAGGCCGTCGCCCTATTTCATTCGGCTAATCCAATTTAGACTACGTGCAACTTGTAAAAGTAGCCGTAGTCGCCTTTAATAACTTTTTAAATAATAGTTTAAAAGGTAATGTATGACTCCTCCGCACTGGTTAAAATCTGTCGCTTGGGCAGCCCTTATTTGGAACTTTCTTGGGGTAATTGCATTCATTATGCAAATGCTCATGACTCCAGACATGATAAGTAAACTCCCTATAGAACAACAAGCTGCATATTCAAATACACCAATTTGGTCAACTATTGCATTCGCTACCGCGGTTTTTGGTGGAGTCTTAGGCTGTATTTTATTATTACTTAAAAAAGCCATTGCTCGAGTGCTTTTTGCGCTCTCACTCGCTGGGATTTTTATCCAGCAATTTTATAATTTCATTGTTATTAATAGTATTGAATTACTCGGTGCCAGCGCGGTGTTTATGCCAATATTTGTAGTCGTAATTGCAATTATCCTGCTACTGCTAAGCCACAAAGGCAAACAGCAAGGTTGGCTACTGTAAAACACGCTATTGAGTTACTATTGTTTTACTGCTGACGCTTGAAATATAAATTTTCAGCATCATATATATTCTATTACCTGTATAAAAATCGCGCAAAAACACACTGGTATGTACTTTGCATTTTAACTATTTAAAGAGAGGTTACATTTACCACTTAAGTACCATTTAAGGATATTCATCTAACTTAGGGGCACATAATGAACAATAGTTTTGACACCCAAAAACAACTCACTATCAACGGTGAGCAGTTTCATATCCATTCACTGCAAGGTTTAGGCGATAAAGCCAAGCGACTGCCGTTCTCGCTCAAGATCCTACTCGAAAACTTACTGCGCAATGAAGACGGCGTAAATATCAAAAAACAAGATATTGAAGCGTTGCTAAACTGGGATTCACAAGCCAAGCCCAGTGCTGAGGTAGCATTTACACCGGCCCGCGTGGTGATGCAAGATTTTACTGGCGTGCCAGCAATCGTCGATTTGGCCGCAATGCGTGATGCTATGGAAAGACTTGGCGGCGATCCTGCGAAAATAAACCCATTATCCCCTGCGGAATTAGTTATCGACCACTCAGTACAAGTAGACGGTTATGGTGAAGATGGCTCATTTGATTTAAATGCCAAGCTTGAGTACGAACGCAATAAAGAACGTTATGAGTTTTTACGCTGGGGCCAAACAGCCTTTGATAACTTAAAAGTTGTGCCACCAGCAACGGGTATTGTTCACCAAGTGAATTTAGAATACCTTGCTCGCGTTGTCTTTAATGAAGAGCGCAATGGGCAAAAATTTGCTTACCCTGACACCTTAGTCGGTACTGATTCACATACCACTATGATCAACGGCTTAGGCGTACTTGGTTGGGGTGTAGGCGGCATCGAAGCAGAAGCTGCAATGCTAGGCCAGCCAATTAGCTTACTGATCCCGCAAGTGGTGGGTATGAAGCTCAACGGCCGTTTACCGGAGGGCACCACAGCGACCGATTTAGTGCTGACCGTTACTGAAATATTGCGTAAGCATGGCGTTGTCGGTAAATTTGTAGAATTTTATGGCGATGGCCTTGCTGATTTACCACTGGCCGACCGCGCAACCATAGCCAACATGGCACCGGAATACGGCGCTACCTGTGGTATTTTCCCTATCGATGATGAAACAATTAATTATCTTCGTTTAACCAACCGTGATGAAACACAGCTAAAACTGATAGAAGACTACGCAAAACATCAAGGTTTATGGCGCAACGATGGCGATGAAGCAAATTACACCGACAAGCTCGAATTAAACCTAAATGATGTAGTGCCAAGCCTTGCCGGTCCGAAACGTCCACAAGACAGAATTGCCCTTGATCAAGCTGGCGAAGTTATTGCCAATCATTTAAAAACCTTTCAAGATGAACGTCTTGCTAAGCGCGACGATAGTGATGAACAGCAATCACGAATTGAAGGTGAAGGCCCTGTCACTAATCCTGATGAGCCAACCAACGAAGCGCAATTTATGGGCGCAGCAAAGGTTAACTTTAAAGGGCAAGAATTTGAGTTAAAAGATGGCGCTTGTGTAATTGCTGCCATTACTAGCTGTACCAACACTTCTAACCCAAGTGTGATTTTAGCCGCGGGTTTAGTCGCGCAAAAAGCTCGCCAGTTAGGAATTAACGTAAAACCTTGGGTAAAAACATCACTGGCACCTGGCTCACAAGTGGTCACTGACTACTTAAAAAAAGCAGGCCTGATGGATGATTTAGATGCACTTGGCTTTAACCTAGTAGGTTATGGCTGCACTACCTGTATTGGTAACTCAGGTCCGCTTGCCGATGAGATCAGTGAGGCAATTCAACAACATAAATTAGTAGTAAGCTCTATTTTATCGGGTAACCGTAACTTTGAAGGACGTATTCACCAAGATGTGAAAATGAACTTTTTAGCCTCACCACCTTTAGTTGTCGCCTATGCGATTGCAGGTCGTACTGATATCGATGTTTATAACGAGCCACTTGCGCAAGATGCTAATGGTAACGATATTTACCTGAAAAATATTTGGCCTAGTGTCAGCGAAGTGAATGAACTGGTGAAAAAAACCGTCACTAAAGAAATGTTCGCTACCAGTTACGGTAATGTTTATAAGGGTGATGATCGCTGGCAACAAATCAAAATTCCTGATGGTAAACTTTATGACTGGGATGATGCCTCAACGTATATTAAAAAAGCGCCGTTTTTTGATGGCATGACGACAGAACCACCAGGCATCCCTACTATTACGGGTGCTCGCTGTTTAGCAAAACTTGGCGATTCCGTCACTACTGATCATATCTCCCCTGCTGGTGCAATTAAAGCAAGCGCGCCTGCTGGCGAATACTTACAAGAAAATGGCGTAGATAAATCGCAATTTAACTCATACGGTTCTCGCCGTGGTAATCATGAAGTAATGATGCGCGGTACATTTGCCAATATACGCTTAAAAAACTTGCTTGCACCAGGCACCGAAGGCGGTGTAACGCGCACTCAACCTGATGATGAGCTTGCCAGTATTTACGATGCTGCAATGGCGTATCAACAGCAAGGCGTACCGCTCGTTGTGCTTGCCGGTGCTGAGTATGGTACGGGTTCATCACGAGACTGGGCAGCGAAAGGTTCGCTATTATTAGGTATTAAAGCGGTCATTGCGCAAAGTTATGAGCGTATTCATCGCTCGAACCTAATTGGTATGGGCGTGCTACCACTGCAATTTAAAGCAGGTGAGAGCCATGAATCACTGGGGTTAACAGGTCAAGAGCAGTTCGATATCGAAGGTCTCTACGATAAAACCAAGGAAGTTAGTGTCGTTGCCACTAATAGCGAAGGCAAAAAACTAAGCTTTAGTGCCGATGTCCGTATTGATACCCCCAAAGAGTGGGATTACTACAAACATGGCGGCATTTTACAGTATGTACTGCGTAATATGTTAACTAGCTAATTAATCTATAATATTAGGGCTTTGCAAAATTAATTTGCTTAGCCCTTAATTTTTTGATGTAAAACAAGTCAGCTTACTCATTATTAACTACACTTAATTCATCTTATCATTAATGCCTGCATACTATGACCGAGCAGAAGATCATCACAGTACTAAAAGTATTTATTGTCCTTGGCATATGCCTTATTGCGACTGGACATTATTTATTAGTCTCGGATCTGTTTGGTGAACAAAATAGTATACATGGCATTATTATCAGCGCCGCTTTTATTGCTATTGGAGTGCTATTTTCTCTGCCTACAAAAATTTACCTCACTATTGTTTTAATGAACATAGAGGCTGTACGTGACAAACATGTATAGCAGCAAGTTCATGCAATTAATCAAACCATTTAACACCGCTAAAACTTTATTAATAGCGGCATTTTTGGTGCTTTGCTTACCCACTCAATTACGTGCAAATGACAAATTGATTATTGCATCCGGTAATTTTGCACCTTATTTCATGCAGGACAACGTAACCGGTAATGGTTACTTCGATCAGCTTGTGGTTCAAGTGTTACTGATACAAGGCTATCAAAACCCGCAATTGGTGCCGTTAAATAATGATGCTATTCAACGCTACTTCAACAATAAAGTCGCTGATATAGCGATCAACTATACGGCACAACCAGCTGCACATGCTTTTATTTCTCGTTATCGTGTACGATTTATGAACCGTGTGACCATGCTTCCTTCTGCATGGACCGAAAAAGTAGCTACGTTGAACGATTTGAAGAATTTAAGAGTAGGTAGTTTTATAGGGGCGAGCGATATCTTTGGTCCAGAATATAAAAACATGGCAACACAGGTATTCACCTATTATACTGAAATAGGAAATCAACAAGCCCTAAATAAACAGTTACTTACCAATAAGATCGATGCCCGTATCGGTGATTATTTAATGCTCTACTGGCATACATCAACAAACACCCAACTTGACCCTACAAGTTTTATATATCGCGATATTTTAAACTATCAAGGCTCTTACATTGTTTTTCAAGATAAGTCTGTCAGAGATAATTTTGATGAAGGCCTGACAAGATTAGTTGCTTCAGGAGAACTAATGATAGCTACTGATCGTTGGTTAAAAGCCTATAACCTGCCAATTATTAAGCAACAATTTTTTGTAACACAGCCCGAAAAAACACAGCAAAACAACGCTATTAAAGCAAATTAATGCGTCTCATCTAACGATTTAGTACGTTGCTCTAACTGTTCTTTCACTTGCTCTGCATCTTCAAACAGCTTTTTCATCACCACGGGATCATAAACACTGCCTGAGTTTGGCATTAAAGACATATTAGTTGTTTTTGAGGTGCCTTTTAAAATGGACGTATCTTCGGCCGCAACTACTGTAATATCGCGCGGATCTAGAATTACTTTTTCACTTGTGCCCTCAGGATTAGGCTGATCTGAGTAATGCCATTGACCTTGCTGATCTTGCCATTTATAAATAACTGTCGTTGCTACTGAGCTTTCATTGGTAATTGATTCTACAACTTTTTGACTGGTCTCACTAACCAATGTGGCTGCCATGGCAAGGGTGTCACTTGATAACGCAACCATTTGCTCTGTTAGCTGATTTGATTTACTACTAATACCATCACTGGTTAACCACGTTTGACCATCGGGTCGTTGCAAATAAAATAATGCCGCGACACTGATCAGCAATACCATAATAGCGAGGTACGCAAAATACTTCATCTTCAATCCTTTGAGTTAAAATTCTCGATTGCTATCATTGATAGCGAGCTATGATTTTAGCTAGGCCGCCATTATCTTTCAAGCTTTGTAAAAAATCATTAAATTCTTTCGCGTACTTTTTACCCCTTGAATTATAAGAAAACTGCAACTGCAGCGGCGCCTCAGCGACATTTTCATCACTTATGGTCAAAGCAGCAAGCTCAGGGTACTTTTGTATGTACCAGTTTACGACAGAGCGTGACATAACAGTAAAGCGTTTACTTGTATCAGTATCTTTGTGCAAACTTTGCAATATTTCTAAGTCTGAATAAAAATTCTCACGGTGCAGAGTCTTATTCACTACGGGTAGCTCATATTTTGGATACACATAACCAAATCGCCCGAGTAAAACACCGCCCTTTAAACTGCTTAGCTCCTTAAAGTCAATTAGTTCAGCTCCTCGAGCGACTACTAACACATCTTCAATTACTACTATCTCTTGGCTCCAATAATAGGGTCCATTATCTACAAGCCAAACTTCTGATTCCATTCGTGCATCAACATCACCTCGTTTCACCATTTTCGCAGAGCGCATTTCAGGGACGAAGGTATAGTCTATTTGGATCCCCGTTGCCATCGAAAACGATGTAATAACATCATTTAAAATGCCTGTTTTTGAACAAACAAAGTGATAAGGAGGGTAATCTTGCTCGGGTAAGGCAATGCGAAGGTTATCGGCAAAAAGACTAGTAGAAAAGAATAAAAAGAAAATTACGTAATATGGTTTCATAAAATACATGCACATCAATTTATAACGGCTGATTGTATTATAGTCAAAAATTTAAAACGCAGCTAGGCTGCGCTTTAATAATCACTATAGTTAGCTATCTCAGCTTAAATGATTTACTTATATTTTTACGTTCAGAATTAGATCCCATCACCATCAATGTGTAGGCCACATTCGCGGTTTAGACCAAAAAAACGGGTCTCTTCTTCGGTCATACCTGGCTCTAGTTTACGCGTAGTATGCACATCGCCCATTGACACATAACCTTGCTCCCATAATGGGTGATATGGTAAGTCATGTTTAGTCAGGTACTGATAAACATCGCGATTTGACCATTCGATGATTGGGTAAACCTTTACCGTGCCACGGCTAATTTCAATAATTTGCTTATCGGCACGTGTTGATGACTGGTCACGGCGCAAGCCACTAAACCAAGTACCTGCATTAATGTCTTTTAATGCGCGAGTCATTGGTTCAACTTTATTAAGCTGGTTGTATTGTTTAATACCTGCTTCACCTAGTTCCCATAACTTACCAAACTTGGCTTCTTGCCAAGCTGGGCTTAACTGCGACTTATACACTTTTAAATTTAGCGATAAGCGTTCGGTCATTTGCTCAATGAACTGATAAGTTTCAGGAAATAAGTAACCAGTATCTGTTAATACCACAGGAATATCGGGGCGCTGTACTGTAACTAAATGCAACATCACAGCCGCTTGAATACCAAAGCTCGATGATAAAAACTGCGTGTCTGGCAAGTTTTCCAGTGCCCATGCGACACGCTGCTCAGCGCTCATATCTTTCAATACGCCGTTAGCATCAGCCAGCAGTGTTACTTGGCTTTCTTTATCTAGCTGTAATATGTTTTTAAATTCACTCATAGTAAATTCCAAACCTCAGCAAGCGTCACCGCTTGCTTTTAAATTAAGCGTGAAAATCGGTGACTGACACTTTAACTTCAGCAACTATGCCTTTGCGGATCACAAAGTCACCAAAGCATTCGCCGTCATTACGCTCACTTGCCCATTGACCAATTAATTTGTCAAAGGCGTCTAAATACACGTCTTCACCAACATTCTCTAAATACAATTTAGGAATACGCGTCCCCTCAAGGTTACCCCCTAAGTACACGTTATATTTACCTGGGCCTTTTCCTACTAGGCCAGCTTCCGCTAACATTGCGCGGCCACAGCCATTCGGACAACCAACCACACGCATGATGATGCTGTCATCAGGAATACCGTGCTTAGCAAGCAATGCCTCGGTCTTTTCAATTAAGCTTGGTAAGTAACGCTCAGCTTCCGCCATTGCGAGTGGACAAGTTGGTAATGCCACACAGGCCATCGAGTTTTTACGTTGCTCAGAGTCTTTGTCGTCAATCAAACCGTGATTACGGGCTATTTCTTCAATCACTGTTTTTTGATCGGCAGGCACACCGGCGATGATCAAATTTTGATTTGCCGTCATACGAAAATCACCTTGGTGAATTTCAGCAATTTTACGACAACCTGTTTTCAGTGGTTTACCCGGTAAATCTAAAATACGGCCACTTTGGATAAATAAAGTTAAGTGATGCTTACCATCAATACCTTCAACCCAACCAATGCGATCGCCACGATGAGTAAACTCATAAGGGCGGCTTGGCGCAAATTTAACACCTGCGCGTTGCTCTACTTCCGCTTTAAATACATCAGTACCAACACGGTCTAAGGTGTATTTAGTTTTTGCGTTTTTACGGTTTGAGCGATTACCCCAGTCGCGCTGTACAGACACCACATGCTCAGCAATTTTTAGCGTATCCGCTAAGGCGATAAACCCAAAATCATCGGCTTTACGTGGATAGGTTGCGGTATCACCGTGGGTCATGGCAAGGCCACCGCCTACTAATACGTTAAAACCAACTAGCTTGCCGTTATCTGCAATAGCTACAAAGTTTAAGTCATTCGCATGCACATCCACTTCGTTGTTCGGTGGAATGGTCACTGTGGTTTTAAACTTACGCGGTAAGTAGTTAGATCCTAAAATTGGCTCTTCTGTAGTCTCAGCCTTTTCACCGTTTAACCAAATTTCTGCATACGCTTTAGTTTTTGGTAACAAATGTTCTGAGATTTTTGCAGCCCACTCGTATGCTTCTTGATGCAACTCAGATTCCACAGGGTTTGTAGTACAAAGTACATTACGGTTAACATCACCTGCCGTTGCAATAGAGTCGATGCCCACGCTATTAAGCATTTGGTGCATGCCTTTTATATTTGGTTTTAACACACCATGAAATTGAAACGTTTGACGGGTTGTTAAACGAATACTGCCGTAGCTAGTTTTTTCGTCAGCAAACTTATCAATTGCTAACCATTGTTCAGGTTTGATAATACCGCCAGGCATACGAGCACGTAACATTACGTTGTGTAATGGCTCTAGCTTTTGCTTAGCACGCTCACCTCGAATATCACGGTCATCTTGTTGATACATACCGTGGAAACGAATTAACTGAAAGTTATCCGCAGTGAAGCCACCGGTGATCTCATCTTTTAAATCTTGCTCTATGGTGCCACGTAAAAAGTTACTTTCTCTTTTCAAACGCTCGTTATCAGAAAGCTTTACGTTTTTATCTTGTTCGCTCATGTTTGATCCTAAATTTGTTACAGTGACGGCTGTTAGCTTTGCTTTTATAAAGTAAGCAACGTCTACGCTTAGTACACGTCTTTCTGATAGCGATTTGCGCTACGTAAATCTTTTAAATACTGCTCAGCGTCTTCATCGTTCTTACCGCTGTTTTCTTTGATGATATCAACCAATGCCTGGTGTACATCTTTCGCCATGCGATTTGCGTCACCACAAATATAAAAATGCGCGCCCGCTTCTAGCCATGCAAATACGTCTTTGCTGTTTTGGCGTAGCTTGTCTTGCACGTAGACCTTCTCTGCTTGGTCACGGCTAAACGCCACATCAACTTTACTTAGTAGCCCTGATTTTAAGTAACCTTGAATTTCTACTTGATATAAGAAATCTTGGGTAAAGTGTGGGTTACCAAAGAATAACCAGTTTTTACCGGATGCTTCGTGGGCATCACGTTCTTGCAAGAAAGCACGGAACGGCGCAATACCAGTACCAGGGCCGACCATGATCACTGGCGTTTCGTCGTTAGCAGGTAAACGGAAGTTATCGTTATGTTCGCTATATACTTTTACTTTACAACCTTCTTCAGCACGACGTGCTAAATAACCAGAACAACCACCTAAATGCTCACTACCGAATGCTTCAAATTCAACTAGACCAATGGTTAAGTGCACTTCATCTTCAACTTCTGCTTGGCTTGACGCAATTGAATATAAACGTGCTTGCAGTTTACGTAGGCAATCAACAAACGTTTGTGCCTCAAGCGCAGCTGGATTTTGGCGGATCACATCAAAGATTTGGCGAGGCTCAATATATTCACGCATTGCCGCTTTATCTTCAACCAGCTTTAATAGCTCAGGCGCACCTGTCGCTATCGCGTACTTTTCAACAAAGCCAGGGTATGACTGAGTCAATTCAAGTTTTTCAATCAGTGCATCACGAACACTGAGCTCTTCATCAGCGATTTTAACTTTGCTGGCACCATCAATTTGCGTCAGTGTCAGTACTTCATCAACCAGAATCTCATCATTTAAAAAATACACGCCTAATGAATCGCCCGGTGTGTAAGTAATATCAGATCCTTCCAGTGAAATCTCAACATGGCGCACATCTTTGCTAGAGTCACGACCAGTGATCTTTTGCACTAGGCTAAGTTCTGCTGGAAATGGGTTTTGCTTAGTATATTGGCTGGCAGCTGTTGCTGGTGCACCAAATGACACCACTTGCCCACCTGTTGCGCCTTGCTGTGCTTTTAAATCAGGTTCAAATGCATCAAGTGCTCCGCTGATCCAGCTGGCGGCTTCATCATCGTAATCAACGTCTAAATCAGCACGCTGATAAATGGTTTCTGCACCGAGCTTATTTAAGCGCTGTTCAAAGTCTTTTGCTGTTTGACAGAAGAACTCATAGCTTGAATCACCTAAACCTATAACCGCAATTTTAACGCCATCAAGCTTAGGCGCTTTTTTGGTTGCTAAAAACTCATGTAATGTTTCGGCATCTTCCGGCGGCTCACCTTCACCGTAAGTAGAAACAACGACAGTTAAAAATTTTTCTTTTTTCAGGGCCGTTGGTTTGTAATCAGCCATGCTAACCAGCTTAACAGCTAAACCACGAGACTCCGCTTGCTCTTTGAGCTTAGTCGCTACACCTTTTGAATTACCGGTTTGTGAGCCATATAAAATGGTCAATGCCGCTGCATCCCCAACACTTGGCGCAGCACCTACAACACCACCTAATGCCGCCGTATTGGCATTCGCAGCAAGATAACCACTTACCCAAGCTTGCTGGATTGGATTAAGCTCAGCCACTAAACCTTGTAGCTTCTGTACTTGCTCTTGCGATAGCGGACTTGCTAGCGCATTGAGTTGACTTAACAACATGAATTAATTCCCCGTAACCCTGAAAGTTATCTGCAAAATGCTCACTGATTGCAGTAATCACTTTGCCTAAAATTTGTGTCAACTTTAAGGCAAATAACTCAGGCCCTAAAGATTTCTCTGAGTGTGAAGAATAACGGGGTACGCGCCAATAAAAAAAGAATAGAATCTGCTTTGTTATTCCATTTAGTTATTAATTTATAAATTAACCAGTAAAAACAGATTAAAAGGTAACAAATAACTGCTTACGATTTCAGCATCACACTTAGCCGATCAGAAATATCATACAAAAATTTATTCACTTCATTCTTTTCAAAACAGGTATTAACTTTTTTGCAACAAATCTTGGGTAGGCTATAGTGGATTTGGCCACATTCTGTGCGCCTACTATAAATATAATAAGGAAACACTATGTCACACGGGGCATATAGAAAACTCATACTCAGCAGTGCTATGTTAGCTACAGCACTTCCCTGCATGGCCAGCATTAATAATGGTGACTTTGAAAACTGGTCAGGTAATAGCCCAAACGGCTGGAGCACGATTGACTCAGGTATTACACTATCAGCTTCAAATAGCATAGTGAATTCAGGATCTCTTGCTGCAAAAGTAGTGGTTAATACCGCTAGTCAAAGCAATACTGATTTACTACAAGAAGTTACTGTTGAGGCCGGCAAAAGCTACTTATTCTCAAGCTGGGTTTATCACACCGAAGGCGGCATTAAAGCGCGCTTAATTGCCGACGGCTATCAAGGCTATTCAGATCCAGCGTTATTAAATCAGTGGCAACAAATAAGCTATACATATACAGCAACCAACAATGCTACGATTACCGTGGGCCTGCGTTTTTACGATGTCAGCGGCTTTGATGGCAGTGAAACTGTTTATGTGGATAGTTTTACACCAGGTTCTAGTGATACCACCCCACCGCCACCAGTCGGTTGTGCTGATAACACTGTTAACTTAGCACTGACAACTGATAACTATGGCGAAGAGACTAGCTGGCAGATCACTAACGCCCAAGGCATAGCAGTTGCGTCAGGTGGCAGTTATAGTGGCAACAACAGCTATACAGAGCAAGCCTGCTTAGTTGATGGCGATTACACGTTTAGTATTTTTGATAGTTACGGCGACGGTATTTGCTGTTCATTTGGTAATGGCAGCTACGCGCTAACATCCGCCCAAACAACATTGGCTAGCGGCAGTAGTTTTCAAAGCAGTGAAGCAACTCCCTTTATACTTGGTGATAATACCAACCCAGAAACGCCGCCCAGCGAGCCAACTGGCTACTATGTTACAGCACAAGGTTTAACTGGCTATGCACTTAAAACCGCGCTTTATAACATTATTAAAGGTCACAACTCACAGGGTTATTCAGCTATTTGGAGTTTTTACGATATTGCTTCACGGGATAAGTCCTTTGAAAATGACAATTCAATACTCGATCGCTATTCAGAAAATCCCACCGGTCAAGACAGCTATAACTATGTCGCTGTAAGTGATCAATGCGGCACTTACAATAGTGAAGCTGATTGTTATAACCGCGAACATTCATTTCCGAAAAGTTGGTTTGGCGGCACAAATGAGCCTATGAACTCAGACGTACATCATATTTTTGCAACCGATGGTTATGTTAATTCAAAACGTAGCAATTACCCATTTGGCGAAGTAGGCAGCGCCAGTTTCACCTCAAGCAATGGCAGTAAGCTTGGCAGCGCAGCCAGCTCGATTAATTACTCTGGCACGGTATTTGAGCCAATCGATGAGTTTAAAGGTGACTTTGCTCGCGCCTACTTCTATATGGCAACCCGCTACGAAAACGTCATTGGTACTTGGCAAAACAACACCACGGCTAGTAATGCCGTGCTTAACGGCTCTAGTAACCAAGTGTTTGAGAATTGGGTAGTGACTATGTTGGTTAATTGGCATAACGACGATCCAGTCAGTCAACTTGAACTAGATAGAAACCAAGCCGCTTATGAGCATCAAGGCAATCGCAATCCATATATCGATCATCCAGAATTTGTTGAGATGATTTGGTAAAGGTCAGCGGTCGGCGGTCAGCGGTCAGCGGT
>NZ_JACJDS010000041.1:11689-44785 GCF_014163635.1 Pseudoalteromonas sp. SR44-8 | reverse complement strand
TAAATAATCTCAATCATTTGCTTAGGTAGCAAATGAGTGAGATAAAACATTAACCTTTAGTATTTGGTACAATTTGAACTTCCACGCGGCGGTTTTGCGCGCGGCCGTTGGCGCTGTCATTGCTGGCAATTGGGCGAGTTTCGCCGTAACCACGTGTACTAATACGCCCAGCTAGAATTTGCTGATTCACTAAGTAACCTTTCACACTCTGCGCACGCTGTTGCGATAACGTCATGTTGTAGCTATCTTTACCTGTGCTATCGGTATGGCCTTCAATACTTAAATAAGTTTTTTCGTACTTATTCATCACTTTAGCAATAGCATCAAGGGTGTTATGAAAGCCAGATGAAATATACGATTGGTCGGTGGCAAAAGTTATATTAGCTGGCATCACTAAACGTAAGTTATCGCCTTCACGCACAACTTCAACACCGGAGCCGGCTAACTCATCACGAAAAGCCGCTTCTTGTTTATCCATATAGTCACCAACCGCAGCGCCGGCTAGTGCGCCAATAGCGGCACCAATGAAGATACGTTTATCATCATGATCTCCGGTTGCCTTACCAAGTACTGCGCCTGTAGCTGCACCAATACCAGCTCCCATTCCTGTGTTGGTGGTCTCACAACCCGTTAATAATAATCCAACAATAGTCGCTGTTAGTAATGGTTTGGTTAAAGTCATAGTATTTCCTTGGTTATTAATTCTTTCATTAACAGCTAGTATGCAAACATTGTAATGAACGAAATATGAAGAAGATGTTAAAAGCTCAGCGCTTGCTCGTTAAGAGGAGGAAGTTCATAGGGAGCAATTAATGTATTTAGCTGACCAGTGGCAGCCATTGTTTTCATTAGCGCATCAACCTGCTGCGCTAATGGGGTTACTGAAAACTGTTTACTTAAAGCGAGATAACCATAGATTATGTCATTAAAACGATACTGCATTTTAACTAGTTTATTGGCTGGCTGATTCAGCACACTCATAGCATGATCCGCGGTATCTTCAACGGCAATAACTAAATCTGCACGCCCTTTCAATAATAGGTTAATAGCTGTGCTTTCTGTTAAAACAGCTATTTTAGTCAGTTCATCGTCTTCATCAAAACGTTTAAAATGTACGGCACCTCGCATAATCGCAATTTTTTTACCATATAAATCGTCATAGTTGTTGATTTGTAATTGGCTATCTTCGCGTGCATAAAATACAAATGACGAGGTTAAAACCATATAAGGTGGGGTTACAAATTGCATTACTTGCTGACGCATAGGTGTGAGGATCAAACCTCCCATCGCATTAACTTCGCCTTGCTCTAACATTCTTACACAGCGTGAAAATGGGCAACCAACCAGCTCTAACTTAAAAGGAAGTTGCTTTTTCATCTCTCGAAAAATATCAACAATCGCGCCTGATACTTCACCATTTTGATTAATTTGGCTATACGGTGGTGCATGATCCACGGCTAACGATATTTTTTGCACAGCCGCATTAGGTTCATTTGCAGCATAGGCATAGTTTATAAAGGCAAAAATTATAAAAATATAAACAATAAATCGCATAACTACTTAACTTTAACAAAGCCTTTTTTACATTGTAGACAGGTACAAAGATTAAAAACCATAAAATTGTCACGAAATTTTGTCATACTAAGCTGTTACGGCAATAAGAAACGAGAGAATTCATGTTACTAGCTATTTTTAAGCAGTTTTTTTTACTTGGTTGCATGAGCTTTGGCGGGCCAGCTGCACATTTAGGTTATTTTAAACGTCATTTTGTTGATAACTTGCAATGGCTCAATGCTCAACGTTATGCACAACTAATCAGTCTTAGTCAGGCTCTGCCTGGACCTGGGTCTAGCCAAGTGGGTTTTGCTATTGGTGTGGAGCGAGCAGGCGTATTAGGCGGTATTGCTGCTTTTGTTGGCTTTACCTTACCTTCCTTTTTGATCATGGCTTTATTAGCGATTAGCGCCCACCAATTTGATGCTATTTACTTTGCAATAGTTGCCGGTTTAAAACTATTTGCCGTAGTAATTGTGGCCGATGCTACGCTGAGTATGGCAAAAAGCTTTTGTACTAGCTGGGTACTCAAAGCGCTTGCTATGTTAAGTACCTTAGTGCTGATCTTATTACCGAGCCTGAGCAGTCAAATATTGGTTCTATTAGCAGCCGCTGCTATTGGCGCAATATGGCCATTGCTTAATCTAGCTCAAAGTAATCAAACAGCAACTAAGCAGCGCACAGTTAACTGGCCTGCACTCATTCTATTTGCACTATTATTGCTAGTGAGCTTTGTCCCACTAGGTTCTCAATTTGCAGATTTTGCACCCTTTTATCAAGCTGGGGCTATGGTTTTTGGCGGCGGTCATGTGGTATTGCCGATACTTCAAGCTGGCTTACCAAGTTTAAACACTGAGCAATTTTTATCAGCTTACGCCAGCGCACAAGCGGTGCCTGGGCCAATGTTCACCATTGCTAGTTATTTAGGCGCAGAGCTTAATAGCGAGCAGCCGCTTGTTGGTGCGGTGATTGCAACCTTACTGATTTTTACTCCTGGTTTTTTATTAATGTTAGCATTTCAAAAAAGCTGGCTGCAATTATCTGAACGCCCCCGCTTTGCCAGCTGCATTGCCGCGCTTAATGCCGCTGTGGTGGGTTTTTTAGCGGCTGCATTGTATTCACCAATTTGGACATCCGCAGTTCACAACATTTGGCATATTGTGATTGTTGTTGCAGCTTTTGCATGGCTAAGGTTAGCAAAGCCACCGATTTGGTGGCTATTAATCGTATTTGTTAGCCTTGGCCTACTTCAGTATTATTTGCCACTTTAATGGTAGGTTTAATAGCGGTTGGGGTGATTGCTGCAGGACTAAATTGCCCCGAGACACTTTGATAAGCGCGTAGGTCAAAAATAGGTAATACCGCAAGTAGATGATCCATGATCTCTGCTTGCAGATGCTCGTACGATATCCAGCGCTTATCTTCACTAAAACAATAAAACTCTATCGGTAAGCCATGATTTAACGGTTGTAACTCCCGCACCATTAATGTCAGTGACGTGTTTATTTTACTGTGCTGCTTTAAATATCCTTCAGCATAACGACGAAATAACCCTAAATTTGATACCGGATCAGGTAAGGTATTCATCTTAATATATTCTTTTAACGCGATAGTTTGAGAAATCGTTTTAGTCAGCTCGTCATCAGCTAAACGAATGCTATTCATATCTATATTGAGTGAGCGCTTGATCCGACGACCTCCAGATTCTTGCATACCACGCCAGTTTTTAAATGAGCCGGCCACCAGCATATAAGTGGGGATAGTGGTGATAGTGTTATCCCAGTTTCGTACTTTTACGGTATTTAACCCAAGGTCAATTACTTCGCCGTCAGCACCATAGTTATCTACTTGGATCCAATCACCATAGGTTACTAAACGATTTGCTGCAATTTGAATGCTGGCTACAAAACCTAATATAGTGTCTTTGAATACTAACAAGGTCACCGCAGCAATTGCCCCGAAGCCTGAAAGAATATAGGTTGGCGATTTTTCCAGTACGATACTGACAATCAAAATCACACAAATCATAAAGGTAATAAGTTTTACTACTTGGATCAGCCCTTGAATCGGCACTTCGCGAGCAAACTCTAGTTGGTTATAAATGCCACCTGCAATACTTACTATGCTGCTGATGATAAAGCCAACATGAATAATTAATAAAGTTTGGCCAATCGTCTTCAGCACTTCAGCAGCAAATTCAGTAACTGGATAAACACTATCAAATGTTGCTAAGAATAATACACAGCACAACATCCCGGCAAAACGACGATTAAGTTTTGTCAGCATAGGCGCCAATAGCCCAATTCGCTCAGGAGAAAGTTTAGTCACCACCTTTTGAATACCTGGTAGCATTAAACGGCGGGTAAATAAATACACCACTAACAGCGAGAACACTCCAATTGCAGTGGCTGTAAGAGAACTGAATAATACTGTGTCAGGCATCCCCTGAAACCAAGGCTGCACAAATTGCTGTAAATGAGTTGGAGTCGTCATGATAATTCTAATTCCTTGCTGCGGGAGGCTCAATAACAGTCATTTTAGCTATATTGATTGTTGCTTAACACTGTAACAAACCCAAAACCAATACAAGCTTAACAGTAATGATTTGGGCCGTTACCTATTAGCATTTGCGACTATGACTTAAGTTTTTGCTCAAACTCGCTAAGCTGTTGTTCTTTCTCTTGCCATAAGCGATTTAATTCTGATTGAAAACGTACTCTAAATTCAGAATCTCCCGTGTAATCACCTATCAACTCTTGGCTTACCGGCATCACTTCTACATAAATATTAATTTGTTTTACTCGTCCACTGGCAAAATCCATAAACGTAGGAATGCCCTCAGGATACTGAATAGTGACATTTACCACTTTAGAGATTTGCTCACCCATAGCTTGCATCACAAACGCCACCCCACCCGCTTTAGGTTTGAGTAAATGAGGAAACGGGCTATTTTGACGCGAATGTTTTTGCGCTGTAAAGCGAGTACCTTCAACGAAGTTAACCACACTCACCGGCATTTCTTTGAACTTTTCACAGGCTTTACGGGTTGTTTCTAAATCTTTACCACGTAATTTAGGATTCTTTTTTAATTGGCTTTTGCTGGTACGAGTCATAAAAGGGAAGTCGAGCGCCCACCAACATAGCCCCAGAACAGGAACGTATATCAATTCTTTTTTCAAAAAGAAGTTTAAAAATGGAATTTTACGATTAAACACACGCTGTAAAACTAAAATGTCCACCCAGCTCTGATGATTGGCAATCACTAAGTACCAGTCTTTTAGTTTGAGCTCTTCAAGGCCGGTAACACTTAGCTTGGTTGGTGTTAATAACTTTTGATTTAACGTATTAAACGTAACCCAAATAGAGGCGCATTGCTTAGCTGTCCAACTCATTAACTTTTGTAACGGTTTGATAGGGATAAGTTTAATTAGGCCACAAATAAAAATGGGAACAAACCAAATTAGTGTATTTATGGTGTAAAAGAAAATACTAAAAACACAACGGATCCAAGACATTACTACTTAATTCCTTTCATTAAAACTGTTCGGCAATTTAGAATGCAATACAAGAGTATCGCAATTAATCTTCAAAATATGTATACCCTTCAAGGCCCGCATTTAGCTCAGCTAAATACTGCTGCTTAATAGAGTCACTAATGTCGAGTTGCTGTACTGTGGTAGCAAAGTTATCCGAGAAAATATCGCTATCATAATCAACAAACTTTAATACATCCTTAACGCTATCACCCTTGATCGCATTGGTTAGTTGATAACCTTGTTCGGTGAGCTCTACATGGACTGAATCAGTATCACCAAATAAGTTATGTAGATCACCTAAAATCTCCTGATAAGCTCCCACCATAAACATCGCAATGTGGTATTGTTGCCCAGGTACATATTGTGGAATAGGTAAGCTTGTTTCGATCCCTGCTCCCTCAACATATTCACGAATTTGCCCATCTGAGTCACAGGTAATATCTTGAATGATAGCGCGTTGCGTTAACGGCTTATCAAGGTTTTCAATCGGCATTACCGGGAATAATTGCTGGATCCCCCAGACATCAGGCAATGACTGAAACAATGAAAAATTCACAAATAATTTGTCGGCTAATTTTTCGTTTAAATCATCCAATACTTCACGGTGAGCACGCGCATTGCTTAATGACGCTCGCACGCGATGCAAAATAGTAAAATACAGCTGCTCTATTTTCGCCCACTCCAACATACTTACTAAACCATGTACGTATTGGTCGTGCGCTTCACTAAATAAGTGCATTGCATCATGGTAAATTTCTAATGCCATACGCGGGTTTAAACGCTGTAAACATTGCCACATTTCATCTAACACTAACGCACTATTTGGCTCAGGTGCACTAGGGTTGCTGTGATTTGGTGCTTGCTCAACATCAATCACATCGGTGATCAACACTGCGTGGTGAGCAGTTAACGCACGGCCTGATTCAGTAATAATAGCCGGATGCGCTAAGTCATGCTGTTCGCACACTTCAGCAAACGCATTCACCACATTACGAGCATATTCCTCTACTGTGTAGTTCATTGAACAGGCACTGCGCGAGCCAGAACCTTCGTAATCAACGCCTAAACCACCACCTACATCAACGGTATTTAATGGCACACCTAACTGGCTTAATTCTGCAAAGTGGCGTGAACATTCACGTAAAGCACGATGAATATCGCGAATATTGGCAATTTGTGAGCCTATATGAAAATGCACCATTTGCATTAAATGCAACTTATTGTGTTTTTTGAGTACTTCAACGGCCGTTAATACTTGCCCAGCTGTTAAGCCAAATTTACCTTTTTCGCCACCGGTATTTTGCCACTTCCCTTTACCCACTGAGTTTAAACGGATGCGAATACCAATGGCAGGCTCGATGCCTAGATCTTCAATCTCGGCTAATAACGTTGTTAACTCAGATAGCTTTTCAACTACGATTTTAACTTTATGGCCCATCGCTTGGCCAATACATGCTAAACGTAAAAACTCACTGTCTTTGTATCCATTACAAACAATAGTGATCGGTTGTTTTGCCACACCTAAAATCGCCATTAACTCAGGCTTTGAACCGGCTTCTAAACCGACTAAGCCACTTGGGTGCGCCAATAACTTACTTACTACTGAACGCTGCTGATTTACTTTGATCGGATATACGCAAGTATATTGACCTTGGTAGGCACGGGCATTGCGCGCGCTACTAAATGCGCTGGTCATAGTATCTACACGATTTTGCAAGATATCGGTAAAGCGTACTAATACTGGTAACGTTAAACCCTGCTTTTTAAATTGTTCCGTTAACTCGGTTAATGAAATAGCGGCTTTCGTTTGATCGCCATCTGGGAAAGCAACCAGCTCACCTTGGCTATTAATATCAAAGTAACCATCGCTCCAATGAGCAACGTTATATGTAGAGCGTGCTGTATCTAAACCCCAAGTCATGGCAAATTCTTCTATAGTTAACAAGTTTCGCGGAATCACGCATTTTAGTACGTCATAACCCTCTACGCTAACAAAAAATGACCTTTAAGCCAAAGCTAAGATAAAATATATTCGCTATACTGATAAAATTTCATTGAGCAAAACGCCAAGCACTGGCAGAATTGCCCCTTTTTCATACTCAACTCAAAAGTGTAACTAGCGACATGGCAAATTTAGATCAAAGTAAATGGTTTACAGAAATCAGTGAACGTGACGGCAGTGCGTTTTCTATGCGCATCAACAAAAAGCTAGAAGAACAGCAATCGCCTTTTCAAAAAGTCGAAATGTACGAGACAACAGACTTCGGTAATCTAATGATTATTGACGGTTGTACTATGGTTACTAGCCGTGAAAACTTTTTTTACCATGAAATGATCAGCCACCCTGCACTACTTGCACACCCAAACCCAAAAAATGTAGTTATTATTGGTGGTGGTGACTGCGGCACTTTACGTGAGGTACTCAAGCACCCGGGCGTTGAGTCTGTTACACAAATCGATATCGATGAAGTAGTGACGCAAATGTCACTTAAATACTTCCCTGAGTTATGTGAAGCAAACCAAGATCCTCGCGCTACAGTAATGTTTGACGACGGTATTAAATATATGCGTGAAGCTGCAGCAGAATCAATCGATATCGTGATTGTTGATGGCACTGATCCAGTCGGTCCTGGTGAAGGTTTGTTCAACCATGCCTTTTACACGAGCTGTTTAAATGCACTACGCCCTGGCGGCATTATGGTACAACAAAGTGAATCACCGCTTATGCATATGCCATTACTGGTTGAAATGCGCGATGCGATGACTGATGTAGGCTTTAACGACTTACAAACACTGCCATTCCCACAACCTATTTACCCAAGTGGCTTATGGTCAGTAACACTTGCTCGTAAAGATGAAGCATTCGCCGGTTTTAGAGAAGACGCAGCAGCAGAGCTTGCGCAAACTACAGAGTATTACAATAATGGTATTCACCATGGCGCATTAGCAACACCAAACTTTATGAAGCGCGCTTTCGAAAAAAAGTAAACGTTATACCAATCGTTTTAAGTTACTGACCATTTATAGCGACAGAAAAATACAGTGGTAACAAGGCAGAGATTTTGACATGTAGTTGTTCTACATGAAAAATTACTAACGCAGTTAGCGCTTTATTTAGCGCGCTAGAATGGTTAAATATTTAAGTCGATTGGTATTAGATACTAACAACGCAAAAAAGGGTTCTCTCGAACCCTTTTTTATTGCCTACAGCAAACAATTAAACTTTAAAGCGCTGCACTAGGCGGCTTAATTCATCGGTTAATTGGTTCATTCTTACCGCAACTTCTTCAGTTGAACGTGCCAGCTCGCCACCTTGCATGGTTTGATCGTTCAATGATGATAAATTATGACTGATTTCTTCAGCTACTGCTGTTTGCTCATCGGTAGCTTGGGCTGTTTGCATAGCCATATCATTCACTTTTACTGATGACTCTTGCATCGCATTAAGCACATCATTGGTTTGCGTAAACGAGGCTACGGCTTCATCTGCAAAGCGTTTGCCACCATTAATTGCCGTTAAAGACTGCTCGACACTATTGGCAAACTGCTCAACCATTTTTTGAATATCGTTGGTACTTTCTTGAGTGCGCGTTGCCAAGGTGCGTACTTCATCGGCGACCACCGCAAACCCCCGCCCTTGTTCGCCAGCTCGCGCCGCTTCGATAGCAGCATTAAGCGCAAGTAAATTAGTTTGCTCCGCAATCGCGCGGATCACCTCTAGCACTTTAGCTATATTATCAGAGCTTTGTTGCAGTTCGGTTGATTTGTTACTGGCATGTTCCATATTTTCAGATAGCGCGACTATTTTATCACTCGAATTAGCCACAGCCGTTAAACCTTGCTTAGCCAGTTGCTGTGAGTTATCGGCTTCTTTTGATGACTGCTGCGCCACATTAGCCACTTCGCGACTAGCAACACTCATTTGATGAACCGCACTGACAATTGATTCAGATGCTTGGCTGAGTTTTTGAGTGATCTGATTATTTTGATTTGCGAACTGGCTTAAATCAGTTCCTAAATGGTTAAGCTCATTAGCTTGGCCTAAAATATCACGGATCAGTTGCTGCAAATTATCTAAAAAACGATTAAATGCCGTTGCCAGCTCGGCAAATTCATCTTGGCTTTCTATCGCTATACGTCCTGTTAAATTACCATCACCAGAGGCAATATCATTAATTCTCGCAGTCACGTAATGCATTTGCTTCGTTAACTGACGTGGGATCACATAACTGAACCAAGCTGAAATGGCTAACAGCACCACCACCATAGTCAGTAAAAACAATTTCGTTGTAGTTATCTTCTCAAGCAATTTTTGTTTTTCTTGTTTCGACGTCAACTCAGCTTGTTCACCTGCTTTATCTAAAATATCGCGCAGCGCTGCAAACTCTGTATTGGCCTGCTGATTTTTTTGCTTGTTTTGCGGGTCGTTGATAAACGCGTTTGATGCTGATAACCATTTTTCAAAGGCACTATCAAAGCCAGTAAACTGCGTCGTTACTTGCGGGTAGGCTGATAAGAAATGTAAATATTGATTAAAACGATCGGTCACTTGCTGTGCGTTTTCTTGATGATCTTGCAGTTCTTCGGCATTACCTATCTTATTGGTTACTAAGTGTAATTCAGCTACCTTAGCTTGGTAGAGATCACGATCACTATTAACCACTACTGAAATAGCATTTAAAAATCGCTCAGATTGTGCTTCTAACGCATCTTTTTGTAAGTTAATTAAGTGCGTGTAGCCTGCTATCAGTACTATTATCGCAATCCCAAGTAACACAATTGGGAGTGAGCTCTTGATTCGAATACTCTGTAAGTTCATTTTTCACCTTTGCATAAAATACAACATCAGCCACACCTTAATATAGTTCAAACTATCTGAATTACCATTAAAAGCGCCACTGAACATTTAAGCTAATTTGTTGCTGTGATAGGTTTTTGGGATTATTCATCGCCATGCGATTATCTGCTTGGCTGTGTAATGCAGAACCTTCAATCCCTAGTTGCCACTGCGGCGTTAATTGATAACGCCAGGTCGCGGTTATACCTTCACCTTCACTGGCATTAGGATCAAATTGCCAGTCGTCATGATCGGTTACCTCAAAATAATCATAACGCATTGAAATACGATGCTTGGCCATTTTATGACTTACTAATACAAAGTGACTATAGAAGCTATTATTTACACCGCGTTTAGCACCCATAGCGGTAGTGCCCGACATCATTTGCGCAATTAAGCGCGTATTCGCAGTAAATTTATATAGCCACGCGACGCTGCTAAAACGAGTATCCCATGCATATTGCCCAGTACTTCTATTTAGTGCTGCAGGATCGCCATTATTATCGTAATAATAAAAACGAAATTGTGATTTTTTTAAATAATCCCAGTGAATTCCTGCATAATAACCAAAGCGCCCATCAACCTCTTCAAAGGGCAAGACCTGATTTGCCTGATACTGAAGTGCGGTGGTATTAAATGAAGCGATTGGTGCAAACGCAATACTTTCATTAAAGGTCGTTTGGCGGTCATGCATTGCAAAGCCACGCCAAGCTAATAATGTTCCTGCAGGATCATTACCTTTAAATGTCGCGCCAACCAATGCAAAGCTATGGGTACTGTTAAAGCTGCGCCCTGGCCGCTTGATAGTGGCCTCAACCCCAACGGTACGTACCTCTTCACCTATCCATGAGTTTATTGCTGAGTTAGTGTAATTATATGGTGAAAGCCAGCCCATATCTGGATTTTCTAATGATAATAACGGGTAAAAACCACCTACCCGCAGATGCCATTTATAGTTACTCGCTGTTAGCGGCTTATATTGCAAATATGCTTGGCTAAAACCTAAAGTCGGCTGCGGATCTTGATAAGCATTAATAACCCCATGTGCCGACCAAGCGGTGGTTAAATCAGTTCTAAAATCAACGACTCCCTGAGAGAGAACAATGCCATCATTGTCACTATCGTACCGGTATAGCCCTACGCCACCTTGTTGCCAACTTACGTATTGCTCACCCTGAACTGCACTTAGTTGCACTAAGCCCTTTACTTGTGCAAAAGCATTGCACGTTAATGTTAGCCCCACTACACCTAGGTAAAAGCAAGCTTTATTCATAATCGTCAAATTCATCAACGCCCACCGCAACACGAGAAATAATCGCCTGTTTTATTTGATAAACAACCGGCGCACTAGTGAGTGAAATGGCTTTGCTTTCAGTTTTGCTGATGTCACTAAATTCGGAGTGCCAAATATTGAGTGTAAAATCTCCGGCCTCAAGCGTCAGCTCAATTTGTCCTTTGTCATTGGTCATTGCGTAATACGGACTATCAACCACCACAATATACCCCAACATCCAATCATGAATATTACAGCCTAATTCAACTACGCCCGTTTGCTCAAAACTGATCGGATCCTGTGGTTGCTCTCGGTATAGCTTTAGCTCAAACGATTTAGCTTTAGAAAAAGAATACACGTGGTGCATGATTGAATCTGCATTTGGAAACTCAACTTGAGCATTTTGCGGTACCACCAACACATGGGGAATAAACTGCCGGTCTTTTTGAGTCATTATAAAGGGTGTAGTTGGCGCGGGGAATTCAACACTTTTATCCGCAGGCGTTAACCAGACGACGGCATTAGCGAGCGGTTTTTGCTGTTGATCATTAATGGTGATAGTACCAGCGTAACTATTAAAAACCATTAAACACAATGAAAGAATGAAGGTCTGCTTTAACATTTTAATATCTTCTTATTTAACTTCATTCATTATAAACCAATTAGATTAATCTTTTGTTAATTATATTCTGTTAAAAATATCTCGTTAATTATTTTTCAATATTTAACCTAAGCTAACTAATGAGCTGAATACGTATGCAGTCATCTCGTAATCTAGGCCCTTGCGCTTTATGCTAAATGCTTCAATTAGGTTACACCTCAAGGAACAGCTATGCGATTACCTTTGCTACTTCTGCTTGGACTTTCAAGTGCTTGTTTTGCTAAAGACGCGACAATTCAATCCCCAAACGGAAATATAACAATAACCATTTCGGATCAGCAAGCTACACCAAGTTATAAAATCAGCTTTAACGGCAAAGATGTTATTGAAAATTCAGCTCTTGGCTTCGAATTTAAACAACAAGCCGCCTTTGCTGAAGGTTTTACAATAACCGACGTCAACAACTCCCAACATAACAGCCAATGGCAGCAACCTTGGGGTGAACGCCAAACTATTACAGATAAACATAATGAGCTCGCGGTTACGTTTAAAAAGCCAGCGCCACAAGGCGGCACTTACACGGTTCGTTTTCGAGCTTTTAATGATGGCGTCGGTTTTCGTTACGAAGTACCTAAACAAGCTGGATTTGAAAACATTGAAATCACTAAGGAGCTAACCGAATTTGCAATTAGTGGTGCGGATAAAGCCACCGCATGGTGGATCCCAGCTCGTGGTTGGAACCGTTATGAATATGTTTATAACACCACTCCACTGCAACAAGCTGCTCTTGCACATACTCCATTTACCTTTAAAAACGCTGATGGCGTCCATGTGAGCATTCACGAAGCTGCATTAGTTGATTATGCAGGGATGGTGCTCAATCAACGTCGCCCAGGGACTTTACAAGCCGACTTAACGCCTTGGTCTGATGGTGTTGCGGTTAAAAAACACGGCGCATTTAATACTCCGTGGCGCACCATTCAAATTGGTGACAAAGCCGTTGATTTGATCAACTCAGATATTATTTTAAACCTCAACGAACCAAATAAACTCGGTGATGTATCGTGGGTTAAACCAGGTAAATATGTCGGTATTTGGTGGGGCATGCATATCAATGAGAACACTTGGGGCAGCGGTGAAAAGCACGGTGCGACCACCAAAGAAACCAAGCGTTACATGGATTTTGCAGCTAAATACGGTTTTGATGGGGTACTTGTCGAGGGCTGGAATATTGGCTGGGATGGCGACTGGTTCTTCAATGGTGATGTTTTTAGTTTTACCAAACCTTACCCTGACTTTGATATTGCAGAGCTAACTCGCTATGGCAAAGAAAAAGGCGTACAGCTGATTGGCCACCACGAAACGTCTGGCAACGTAACCAACTACCGCAACCAGATGGAAGACGCCTACGCACTGTACGAAAAATCTAACGTTAGCCAAGTAAAAACAGGTTACGTAGCAGATGGCGGCAACATCAAACGCATTGATGAAAACGGCATTGCTCGCCATGAGTGGCACGATGGCCAATTTATGGTTAATGAATACCTACACAGCGTGCAACTGGCTGCAAAACATAAAATCAGTATTAACACCCATGAACCGATAAAAGACACAGGTCTGCGCCGTACTTATCCGAACTGGATAGCCCGCGAAGGTGCTCGCGGCCAAGAGTTTAATGCATGGGGCACACCGCCAAATCCACCAGAGCATATTCCAATGCTCGCCTTTACCCGTATGTTAGCTGGGCCAATGGACTTTACACCGGGCATTTTTGATATGAGTTTTAATGGATTAGGTGGTGATACAAATCGTCCACAAACCACACTTGCGAAACAACTCGCGTTATATGTCGTAATGTATAGTCCAATCCAAATGGCCGCTGATCTTCCACGTAACTATTTAGCCAAACCGGACGCATTTAAATTTATTCAAGACGTACCAACAGATTGGCAACAAAGTATCGCACTAGCGGGTGAGGTTGGCGATTACGTGGTGTTTGCTCGCAAAGAGCGTAAGCGTGATAACTACTCTGGTAACGACTGGTTTTTAGGAGCAGTAACCGATGAGCAAGCTCGCAGCATAGAGATAAAACTCGACTTCTTAGAGCAAGGTAAAAAGTTTGAGGCACAAATTTATCGTGATGGTAATAATGCTGAATGGAAAAACAACCCATACGATTTAAAAATCGAAAAGCGCATAGTCACAGCTGCTGATAAGTTAACGCTTAAACTTGCCACCAGCGGCGGCACAGCAATTAGATTTAAAGCTTTATAATAGCGCGAAGTCGATAGTGAAAATAGGAGGCGTGAGTTTCTCTCGCGTCTTCTTTTTAATAAACAACCGGCAAATAAACAGCTTCCAATTAATACTGCTAACGCCTTGAGTTAGCCCCTAAATAATTATTCAATGCTACAGTTCATGACTTCAATTAAGCTGTTGGCATCATCATTACTGCAACCAAAAGCAACTATGCTTATATTAATGGCTCTGTTGTATCCACCCTGAAAATACCTAACACATCCTATAAATAGCACGTGAAATACCGTGTAATAGTTTTATTCCCATTATTGCTCTACTTTTACAGATTAAAAAGTTAGTTAATTAGTAACAGTAGGAATACCAAGCATGGCTGTGAGCCATATATTTAATAATTTTGAAAAATTACGCAGCACTAATAAACAACTAAATGTGCAGTCAGCTCAATAATAGTGAACTTGCTTAAAAGGACTTTTAGAGCTAATACCTCTAGAGCCGCTTCAATACTATAAGGAATATAATAATGGCTAAGAAACCCAAAAATCTCAGTATTAAAACGCTAGCAACTGCTAACAATGTGCCATGTTGGTCAAATGACAAAGATGTTGAACTAGCCTGCCAGCGGTTAACTGAAATGTTTGTTGGCCTTGGTCAAGTGCCGCGTATAGACAAAGGTCAACAGCCAGCACAACGAGCTGTATTTAGAAAGCAACATGGCATCGCTTACGGCCACTTTATTATCAATCCAGATATAGACCCACAATTTAAAATTGGCATTTTTGCAGGCAAAGAATACGAATGTGCAGTGCGCTTTTCAAGTGATACGTTACCATCATCACCAGATTTACACAGCACATTAGGATTGGCAGTGAAGCTCTTTGGAGTAGATGGGCCAAAGCTGATTGGCGAAGGTGATACCACAGATTTTATTTTTCAAAACATGGATCGATTTTTCACCAAAAATGCGCAACAGATGTGCCAATTCACCACTGCAGGCGTGATCGATAAAAACTATGATGCCTATTTAAATAATCCAAAACACATACAAACAGCCAATATTTTACAGGCTATGCAAAAAGTTGAAGCAAGCTGTTTAAGCGCTAATTATTGGGCAATATTACCGTTCAAATTAGGCGAACAACAGATTGTAAAATATCGCTTAGTGCCTGAAGGCAGTGAACTTGGCGCACCCAGTGTCGATAATAATTACCTCGCTTTAGATTTGCAGCGACGTTTACGTCAAGGCAGTGCAACATTTCGCTTTGAAGTACAATTAAGAACAAACCCAAAAACAATGCCACTTGATAATGCACAAGCCGTGTGGAGCTGTGAAGAAAGCCCATACGTATGTATTGCACGGCTGCATTTAGCACAACAAAATATTACCGCGATTGGTCAAGCTGAGCTTGGTAATAACTTAGCGTTTAATATTTGGCGTACTTTAGCCGCCCATGAGCCTCTAGGTAGCATTGCATTGGCTCGAAAGTCAGCCTATGCGGCCAGTGCTCATGCCCGACATACAGCCAACGGTCAGCAGCTACAAGAGCCTAAACAGTTAAGTGAATTTAAGCCACAGCAAGATCAAGATACTGACTCTGAGTGTATTGTTTATGCCGGTATTTATCCGCCTATTGGTGTAATGCGCGTGGGTAATAGTAAAAAAGGCTACTTTATTGGCCCGCAACAACCGCAGCCCATAGCTCATACTGATGAATACAGTTACCGAGATAAAACAGGTGCATTAAAGCGCCAAGCAGCTGAGTTTAGAATTTACGGTTTTAATGCCGCTGGTAAAGCGATAAAAGAACTAACCCTCGATAATGCAGACATTACTTGGCATGCTGAATTAGCAAATCAAAAAGCCTGCTGGTACGAATTTCAAATTGCTTTAGATATTCCAGAAGCCGCAGATGCGCCGCCATCGTTACTGCGTAATAACAATGTAGCCGATCGTAGCAAGCTGTTAATCAAAGGGGGCAAACACAGTATAAGCGGCAAAAACGTAAAATCTAAGCATGAGTTTATTGGCCAATTTATGGATCAGGATGTGTACTTAGGCGAAATGCGCAGTGATCAATACGGTCGCTTACTAATGCTCGGTGGTCATGGCGTGTCACGCAACGTAAACGGCGATATAGCCATTACCTTTGCAAATAATGAAGGCTGGTATGATGACACCTCAGATGGCCCAATTACAGCAGAGGTTGTATATCAGGGGATATCGCTAAGAGTAGAACCCGCTTGGGTTATTTGCGCGCCACCGGATTATGCACCGATGCAAAAATCAGTACGCACCATGTGGGATTTAATGCGCGACGTTGCTGTAGATGCTGGTATGCTGGCAAGACCACAGCGACCTTCTTTTACTAACGACATTCAACCCATATTTGCCCGAATGACGGATTTACAATGGGTTAATGACGGATTTGCTGGCGCATTTGGCTGGGGGGGTCAGTTTAATTACACCACGAATGAATGGCTAGAAAAGCTTAGCGATCCATCTCCTGCCTATCAGGAATTACGCCGTACACTGTCTAATAACTTTCGTCGTTTTGATGTTCCCGGTGCGCAAGCTCCACAACTATGGCCTTGGCTGTATGGCGATGCGATTAGCATTCCTCCCACGGGCTCAGTGCGCCAGCATGCAACGCTATCAAATTTGCAGTTGAGCTTTTTAGAGCAATGGGTGAAAGGTGATTTTATTAATGATTACACCCCTCAATCAGCTTGTCCGGCACATGCAAATGTAACCGCGTTAGATGATTATCCAATTGCTGAGCAGCCAGAACTACTTACTCGCGGCGCGATGGAGTTTTGCCTTGCTGATGCATTTCACCCGGGCTGTGAAATGACTTGGCCAATGCGAACTGCAGGCATGTATATGTCGGCATTTCGACTCAAACACGCCCAAGCGGACTTACAAAGTGACCGTTACTATTATGGTCCTGTGATGAATAGCGACGTTTATACCCTCGCGCAAGGACCTTTATTTGGTGGTCAAGTAGCAGGCGGGATAACACGCTGGATGGCTATTCCTTGGCAAACTGATACCGCGAGCTGTAGAGATGGCTACAGCTCTGAGTACGATCCATTTTTACCGACATTTTGGCCTGCTCGAGTGCCAAATCAAATAATGAATCAGTTCCGCTATCAACAAGTGCTTGATACCTCATTACCTGACAGTACTCGTCAACAGGCTTTTGCTTATCGTACTGATTGGCTTGATGATTTACCTCTGCACGGTAATCCTGCCACATATACAAACCAAATCAATAGTATGATAGACAACTTTGCTGAACTTGCGATTGTACAACCGCATATCGGCGTAATAGGCGATGCACAATTTCCTAGCGCAATGCAGGTTGGTATATTGCCCAACAATCCACAAGATGAGGCACAAGTTAACTTAGCGAGTAAAGCGATAAAGCATACAAAAGCGACTCTCTCGGCTGAGCATGCTTCACATCGTAGTCAAACCAACTTAGGTGTTACTGAAAAAGCGAGCCGCTTTCATCGCAACAAAGGACGCTAAAGCAATGCTGCAAGAGACCGAATTACAAACGGATGTTGTGATCATTGGTGCAGGTGTGGCAGGCTGTATCGCCGCACTTGCTTTATGTGATTCATATCAAGTTACTTTGATTGATAAGTCTGAGATGCCCGAAGAGCGAATTGGTGAATGCTTAGCACCTGCCGCACGGCGTATTTTACAACAGTTAGATTTGTTAACTGAATTTGAAAACCAACTGGTGGCCAACGTACTTACCCCACAGCATTTACACAATGCAGGATTGCAAATAAGTTGGGGCCAATCAACACCCTATGTTACTGATAATCTCAGTAACCCGGATGGTTTGGGTTGGCGCTTGGATCGTCAAGTATTTGAGAGCTTTTTACGCGAAAAAGCGCTGCAACGGGGTGTCCGCTGTATTTGGCCTGCCAAATTAGCACACAGCGAATACCAAGGGCAACGCTGGCAAATAACACTAACACAGTTACAACAAGAGCAAACAATCAACATTGCGAGTCAATTCGTAATTGATGCCACAGGCCGAGAGGCTCATTTTGCAAAAAAATACACCGCTCGCAAACAACATGACCGTCTAATATCTTGCTGGGCAACCGTGGCTAATACTATTGAAAATCAACTAGGCAGCATTTGTGCCACGCAAAACGGCTGGTGGTACAGTGCACCATTACCAAACCAACGTCGTGTTTTAGCATTTCAAACGGACCCTGATTTGCTGACCAAAGGCTTACAGCGTGATGCAAAATTATTTACTCAACATGCGCAATGTTATGCCAATCAAGCGAAGATTCTCGATGTATGCCAACAGCCAATAACACTGCACGGTATCGTCAGCGCGAACTCCACTCGCTTAGATTGTTTTGCAGGCCAACAATGGGCCGCTTTAGGTGATGCAGCACTGAGCTTTGACCCAATCTCATCGCAAGGAATTTTTAATGCTATGGCAAGTGCGATGCAACTTGCCGATCTGATGAAAAAACTCGATATAGTCAATAAAATAGAACACGATAGCCAGCTACAATTTAAAAAACTATACCAGCAACAAATAGAACAGATTTGGCATCGTTATTTAGATCACAAACACTATTTTTACGCTCAAGAGCAACGCTGGTCAAACAGTCCTTTTTGGCAGCGCAGACAGCAGCCGAGTAGTATAAAAGTATATAATAGTATATACGGCTAACTCACTTTGACTGGTAAATAAACCTCTGCATTTAAACCGCCTTCAGGGCGATTAACCAGTTTTACTTTACCACCATGCATATCAACTATGCGCTTAATGATCGCAAGCCCTAACCCACTACCTTCACTACCTCGCGCAGCATCGCCTTGTTTAAAAGGTTCAAATACCGTTTCAAGTTCACTTTCAGGAATACCTGGGCCATGATCTTTTACAATCACCATAGCGTATTTTTTATCACGACTTAGCGCAGTTTCAACATCAATATCACCATCCGAATAACGGATCGCATTTTCAATCATGTTGGTAATAACTCGCTTGATTGCCACCATACTTAAAGGAATATTATTAATACTAGGATTTTCGCTAAAAGTGATAGTGCGTTGATGTTTTTGTTCTGAATGCACCACTTCTGACACTATCGCGTTGAGATCTTCAAGCGCTAACTCCTCACGTTTGTGATGACGCAAATACTCAATAAACTGATCAATAATGGCATTCATGTCTTCAATATCGTAGATGATCCCTTCACGCAGATAATCTTCTTCATCCGACATCATTTCGGTAGCAAGGCGAATGCGCGTCAGCGGCGTACGTAAATCATGAGACACCCCAGCCATAAGTAGACGGCGGTCGTTCTCAAGCGCTGCTATACCACGTGACATTTGATTAAATGCGCGGGTTACTTCGATGACTTCAGTTGAGCCGTGTTCCTCTAATTTTGTAGAAAAATCTCCAACCCCTACTTTTACCGCCGCTTGTTGTAGCGCTTTTAAAGGTCGATTCAAATGACGTGCGAACAGCCAACCACCGAGTACACTTAAAAAGCCGATACTAGATAAATAAAAGGTTAGAAATTCGAGATTATTTTCTTTAAAACCAGTTAGCGGTACTTTAACCCAGTAACCCGGTGCTTGCGGCGCTTCTACCCAATAAACAAGCGGATCTGTTTGGCTAATACGCACTCGGGCTGAACCATGCAGTTGCTCAGACATACTACGCGACAACATCGAATATTCACGAGTTTGCGCCAAACCTTCGCTCATCGCTTGGCGCTGGGTCATAACTTCGATACCGGTTATTTCAAAAAACTTTTCAGACACCTCATCACTTATTTCAACGCCATCTTCCCAGTCTATAAACACAGTTTTGATTTGTTTTGCGAGAATAAGGTTAACTTGCTCAATAGTAGGCTTAACTACGTAAAGGCTAACCGTGATGTAAGACACTACTTGGTTGATCAACAATAGTGCCGCCACTAAAAACACCGTTTGTCCAAATGCACTTTTGGGAAACATACTCATTATGGCTATTTTTCACCATCTGGAACAAATACGTAACCTAAGCCCCATACAGTTTGAATATAACGTGGATTAGCGGCATCGACTTCGATCATGCGACGCAAACGTGAGACTTGTACATCGATACTACGCTCTAATGCACTGTAATCTCGACCACGCGCTAAGTTCATTAACTTATCACGACTAAGCGGCTCTCGTGGATGTGTAACAAGCGCTTTCAATACCGCAAACTCACCACTGGTCAACGACATGGTTTTGTCGCCTTGGCTCATTTCACGGGTGGCTAAATTAAGCGAAAACTCACCAAACGAAATATGATTTTCTTCTGCTGACGGTGCACCTGGCACTTCTTTTGAACGACGACGCAAAATAGCTTTAATACGCGCTAATAATTCACGCGGGTTAAATGGTTTCGGGATGTAATCATCAGCACCAAGCTCTAAACCGATAATACGATCAACCTCATCACCTTTAGCCGTTAACATGACAATTGGAATTTCATTTTCTTTTTGGCGTAACCGCTGACAGATAGATAAGCCATCTTCACCGGGTAGCATTAAATCAAGTACCATCAAGTGAAAGTTTTCACGTTCTAACAGCCGATCCATTTGTTCTGAATTAGCAGCTGTACGCACAATAAATCCTTGTTCTACCAAGTAGCGCTCTAACAAGCTGCGTAAACGCATATCATCATCAACGACTAATACTTTTGTGGTTTCATGTCCCATTACTTTCATTCTTATTTTTCTGTACTGTTATGATTAATATAAATGAAAAACATGATAATAAAAAACTAATTAGGTCACTAGATTGTTACTGAACATTTCAAGCCCACAAAAATGCTGGCGAGAACAAAAATCAGCTCGACAAGCCAACAAGATTTTTATACCTTGCCTAGGTGTTTCTCAAGGTAATAATTTAAACGTGAAAACTAATTTAATCACCCGCGAAGGGTATTTACAGCTGCAACAAGAACACGACCACTTATGGAATGTTAAACGCCCTGAAGTCACCAAAATAGTGAGCTGGGCTGCTAGCCTTGGTGACCGTTCAGAAAATGCTGATTACCAGTACAATAAACGTTTGTTAAGACAAATAGATCGTCGCGTGCGGTATTTACGCAAACGCATGCCAGATCTAAAAATAATTGATTACTCGCCGCAGCAAGCTGGTAAAGTGTTTTTTGGTGCATGGGTCGAAATAGAAAATGAACAAGGTGAAGTGCTGAAGTTTCGCATTGTTGGCCCTGATGAGATTTATGACCGCAAAGATTATATCTCGATTGATTCGCCGATGGCGCGCGCATTATTGAAAAAACAAGTGGATGATGAGTTTTATGTTACAACTCCGCAGGGCAAAAAAGAGTGGTACGTTAACAGTATCAATTACCCTGGGGCTTCATAAATCCTCAGTAAAACGATAGTTCCTCGCTTCTCATTATTCAGATAAGGTTAATTATTGATTGTCTAAAGTGAATTTGTAGACTATAAATAAAAGTACTCAAGTAAAGCATTTCGCGCTTGAGTTGAATATTAGAAGGTAGTAGTTATGTCAAACGTAATACATCGCATAGTAAGTAATGCCGTGTTATTTACACTTTTAATGAGTGTGAGTTTGACTGTAATTGCTCAAGGTTTTGACGACCACGACCATTTATCCCCAACCGCAAACTATGTTGCTTGTGACATTCCTGACCAAGCTAATCTTGACGTTGACTTAGACACACACGTTGACGGGATCTCTATCAGGGTGCTTCAACCACTCCCTGAAAACATTTTATCACTTTATGTGAGTACCACTTTCGTACAACCTTTTAGCTATGCGTATCAGCGTGGACCACCGGCTTATTTTATTTAATTTATCGCTTAAAAACTTGATTAAATTTAATAACATAATTGGTGATTACTATGGCTAACTTTAAAGAACTTCGTACTCAAGACATTTCTAAAGGCGTTTTATCTCACACTTACCGTGACACTCAGCCGTTAATTGATTTAACGTCTCCGGCTTTGAAAATGGTCAATAATTTTACTCAAAAAGACCCGCTACGTGCTCATTTTGAAACCAGCATTGTTGATGCATTAAAACAGATCACTAGCCAACATACAGACTTTATTTTAGTAGTAGATGACAAAGAAAAATTACTTGGTATAGCATCTAGTGCGGATCTACAAAGCTCAAAAATTATGATTTTAGCACAGCGCTTAAATGTACCTCGCAACGAAGTTAACTTACTTCATGTAATGACACCACTTAGCCACTTAACTGGCGTAAGTATGCAAAGCTTAAGCTATGCTTGTATTGGTGATGCACTACAAACAATGGAACAAAACGGTATTATGTTTTTACTGGTTACTACCGCACATAATGAAATTTGTGGTTTAATTTCAGCTCGAGAAATTGCTAAAACATTACAAATTCCGTTACATATCACACCTATCGCGCACAGTTTTAGTGAAGTAATGCAACATATTGAACACCCCCATTAAGCACTGATACATGTTTAATTGAACCACCTCTTTAAAAGGCCTTAAAGTATATAAATAGCATACTTTAAGGCCTTTTTATTAAGCCCTGCTGTGATATTATTCAAGCAATTAATTACGCCAAAACTATCGTTCTGGTCTTCAAATTGTTTAATAAGGTTTTTGCATGAGCAATATCTCTGCACGTTTAGCCACTGAGCTGAATGCTCAAGAGCAACAAGTTATAGCTGCTACAAAATTACTCGATGAAGGTTCAACAGTGCCTTTTATTGCCCGCTATCGTAAAGAAGTAACGGGTGGTTTAGACGATACCCAATTACGATTGTTAGAGCAGCGTTTATCGTATTTAAGAGAGCTGGAAGAACGTAGAGCCTTCATTCTTTCGACGATTAAAGCGCAAGATAAACTCACCACCAGCTTAGCTGCCGATATTAATAATGCGGACAGCAAGACTGAACTTGAAGATTTATATTTACCTTACAAAGCTAAGCGCCGCACTAAGGGACAAATTGCTATTGAAGCTGGTCTTGAGCCGTTAGCGAATGCTTTATTTAATGATGCTTCTTTAGATCCTGAGCAACAAGCCGCTGGCTACCTAAATGCAGAAGCCGGCTTTGCTGATGAAAAAGCAGTTCTGGATGGCGCTAAATTTATTTTAATGGAACGCTTTGCTGAAGATGCCAAGCTGCTCGCCAAATTTCGTAGTCACATCAGTCAGCACGGTCAAATCGAAGCAAGCTTAATCAAAGGCCAAGAACAAGCTGGCGCTAAATACCGCGATTATTTTGAGCATCAAGAAGCGCTTAAAAAAGTGCCTTCGCACCGCGCTTTAGCTATGTTGCGCGCGCGCAACGAGGGTATTCTACAGTTAACAATCAACCCTGAGCCAAGTTCAGAAAACCCGGCCCATATGTGTGCCGTGATGATTGCCGATCATTACCGCCTTGATATTAACAACCAAGTAGCCAGCCCTTGGTTACTCACTGTCGTGCAGTGGGCCTGGAAAATTAAGCTAGGCTTACATTTAGAAAACGAATTTTTAGCAGCCATGCGTGAAAAAGCCGAAACAGGCGCTATCGATGTGTTCGCTAAAAACTTAAAAGACTTACTTATGGCTGCCCCTGCTGGGCCTCGCATAACATTGGGCCTAGATCCTGGTCTGCGCACTGGCTGTAAAATTGCCGTTGTTGATAGCACTGGTAAGTTATTAGCCACACAAACTATCTTCCCACATGCACCACAAAATCATTGGGATAAATCAGTACGAACGCTAGAGCAGTTATGCCGCCAACATAAAGTCGAACTAATCGCTATTGGTAACGGCACCGCTTCACGCGAATCAGACAAACTGGTTGCTGAATTAATCAAAGCAAATAGCGAGCTAAAACTCAATAAAATTATGGTCAGTGAAGCTGGCGCATCGGTGTATTCAGCATCAGAATTTGCTGCTAATGAGTTTCCTGATTTAGATGTGTCGTTACGTGGTGCGGTTTCAATTGCGCGTCGCTTACAAGATCCACTGGCTGAACTTGTGAAAGTGGAGCCTAAGTCAATTGGTGTAGGTCAATATCAGCACGATGTATCACAAAGCCAACTAGGGCAAACTCTGACTTCTGTTGTTGAAGATTGTGTGAACTCGGTAGGTGTAGATTTAAATATGGCCTCAGTGCCATTGCTTGCGCGTGTTTCAGGGTTAAATAAAACCTTAGCGCAAAATATTGTTAATTATCGCGATGCTAACGGTTCATTCACTAAACGCTCAGAGCTAAAGAAAGTAGAGCGTTTAGGGCCAAAAGCATTTGAACAAGCCGCCGGTTTCTTAAAAATTAGTAATGGCAGCGACCCACTTGATAAATCATCAGTTCACCCGGAAGCTTACCCTATCGTTAAACGCATTTGTGAACAAAATAGTCTCGATGTAAATAACCTAATTGGTAACTCAGAGCTGCTGAATAAGTTAGTTGCCAATGACTACATTGATGATAAATTTGGCTTACCAACGGTTACCGACATCATCAGTGAACTTGATAAACCTGGACGCGACCCTCGTCCTGATTTTAAAACAGCAGAGTTTAAAGCAGGTGTTGAAAAAATCAGTGACTTAAAGCCAGGGATGATTTTAGAAGGCGTGGTTTCAAACGTAGCTAACTTTGGTGCTTTTGTTGATGTGGGTGTGCACCAAGATGGTTTAGTACATATTTCAGCGATTACTAATAAGTTTATCTCTGATCCGCGTGAAGTAGTTAAAGCAGGTGATATTGTAAAAGTAAAAGTAGTGGAAGTTGACGCTGCCCGTAAACGTATTAGTTTTACCATGCGTTTAGACGATGACATTGATACCAGCAATAAACCTGCTCCATCAGTCAGTCAAAAGCCGCAAGCTAATAATCGTAACAATGCTCAGCAACCTCGTGCCGCTAAACCAACACGCGATACCGGTAATGCGATGATGGGTAATGCATTTGCAGATGCCTTCGCAAATGCAAAAGTGAAAAAATAACGCTTAAGCAAAAACGCCACAAACTCAGTTTGTGGCGTTTTCTATTCTGCGATTTAAATCTGATTTAAAAGTAATAACGTAAGGTCGCTGCAATATCAGCATACTCATCAACGTAACGGTATGAAGCACCTAAAATTGCTTTTTCAGTCAAGGTGTAATTAAAACCCGCTTTTAAAACAACGTTATTGTCACTTTCTTCATCATGTAAACGCTCGTAACCTAAGCCTGCATTTACTTCGAATTTATCCGTGACTAAATGCCTAACTTGCACATTAGCAGAGAGGATATCAGCACTATCTGAGTCCGAGTAAGCTGATTCTGACGATGAGAATACTTGGCCATTAAACCTTTCTTCGACGAGGTTTATGAAGTCAGTGCTGTACTTCAGTCTACCTAGATTGATACTGTAATCTAAATTGGTAACTGCAGATAAACGTTGAATATAACCCGCACTGAGCTCTAATCTAGTAAATTCAGCGTCTAGCTTTCCTTCAGTGTATAACTGTGACGTTCCGACATACTCACCGTTTTGAAAGATATCACGATAATCCTCAGAGACACTATTTGACAGATCATCTGATGTGCTTGCATATAAACCGGTTAGATACCAATTACTACTTACTTGCTTGCTAAGCTTAACTGCATAACCATCAAAGCTAAGTTCATCCAAGTCATCTACGTCCATTTTTGCATAGCCAACTTCGACATAGTCATAACTTAAGCCAGCCGTTTCATTCGCCACCGCTGTTATTGAAAAAAGTGATAAAGCACCTGCGACTGCGATTACTGCATATTTCATTTAATTGTCTTCCATAATAAAAATCGTAGGGAAAATAGCAGTTACAGTAATATTTCACAATTAATTGCATACATCTTTAGGTAAATAAATGTGAATAACCACACTTAAAAAATGATTTATTTGGATTTAAATTGAGGAAACACATATTACGAGGGAGCAACTATATGGTTGCAGAAAAGCCAGACTGTCCATAAGGCGAGGTGGCGGCTTGATAAAACTGCGCAATGCGACCTGCACGCTGCTCAACTTCAATATCGCGCTTAGCCGTTGCGGTTTCTGATTCAGCAGTAGTTGCAACTTTCTCATCCTTTGTTAATTCGTTATCTACTTTGAACGATGCTGATTGCGTACTGCTTTCATCATCACTGTCTATATTACTAAGCTCTGCTTGCGCTGCAGCGAGCTTTTGAGTGGCATCAGCAGCAATCGAACGATCAGCACCAGAAGGCTCTGCCGGCGCTAAAGCTGCAGCACGTACCGTTTGCATTTTCTCTATTGTAGCTCGCGGGTCACCTGCTATTTCAGCAACGTCAATTTGTACTTCGCCGCCAACAGCGTAATTGGTACCATCAGGTCCACGTTGGTACTCATAACTTGGCGAACCTGCGTGTTGACCACCAACTGATGAATGAGCTTGCTCATGAATACGTACTTCAGTATCACGCGCTTTTAACTCTTTAATTTGCTCAGCGTCTTGTTGCTCTTGCTGAGCTACTTGCTCTTTTTGCTTTGCCTCTTTCTCTTTATCTTGTTGTTGCTGTTCATTTTGCTCTGGATTTTGCTCTGCATCTCCCTGCTGACGCTCTTGAATTACTTTTTCGTCGGCAAGTTTACCCTTGGCATCATAAGTGCCGGTATCAGTTGTACCGGGTTGTTTAGTTTTTTCATTATCACCGAGCGCTTTGTTTTCAGCATTAGTCGGTTTTGTAGCTGCAGGTGGCGGGATAACTTCCCGAAGTTGGTTGTCACGCCGAGCGGTTTCCGTATAAACATTTGCGGTGTTTATATTAATATTTGGAAATGGCGTGACAATGTTCATGGCAAATTAAACACGAATATCAATCAAAGTCCCCAGTACTTCGTCCGCGGTTTGAATTGATTGCGTATTGGCTTTGGCATTAAACTCTTCGACCTTTAAATTGACCAAGGCTTCATCAATACGTGGTGGTTGTGACACAGGAGCGGTTACCGCTTCTTCCGGACGAGCAGCTTGCAGCTGGCGCTGTTGGGCAAGCTGAGCGTCGTCTTGTTGCTCAATGCTGGCGCGATTTATTTCTGCGCTGGCTTTTTCTATACCCTGACTGGCACGATTAAAACCTTCAACACCGTTATTAAACACAGATCCGATTGGCATACAACACCTCCACCAATGATATATTGGTTAATTATCGCTCATAAAACAGTCAAAATAAAGCTTTACTACAGAGTTTTTCAAACCACCGTAAAGTTACTTTTCAAAGCATTGATTTGACGGCAGATAAAAACTCTTTTTTATGGGATATAAAAGGTGCGTGTGACGCTTTATCGATCACTTCATACTCAAAATCGTGTTTTAAAACTTTCATTTTGGTTACTGCGCGATACGGTACCAATGCATCTAAACGGCCAAATACTGCACGGATCGGCACTGGACAACAGGCAAAAGCATCGCGTAAATCATCTTGCTGTAAAATATCCAAACCAGCAGTTAATGCGCACTCTTGTGGAGCCGGAAATTCATTGAGTAACTGTTTAAGTTGTTTAATATCATCTCGGGCATTTTCACTGCCCATCGCCTGTATTGCCAAAAAGCGATCGATGGTTTTCTCGCGATGAGTGACTAACTGCTCTTTAAATGCAGCTAATACATTTGCTTTTATTCCTGGCCAATCATCGCCTTCAGCAAATAATGGAGTTGCAGCAACTAATATCACTTTCGCGACTTTTTCAGGCCAGTGCTTTGCAATATAAAGAGCAAATAAACCACCTAAAGACCAGCCCATTAAGGTAGTGTTTGGCTGTAATTGATTGCTTAATTGTAATGCAGCGGCATGCAAAGTATACGGCTTTGGCGATGTTTGATTATTACCGTAACCGGGTAAATCAACACTGCGTACTGTATCGTTATGCATAAATTGAAGCTCCGGCAAGATCAACTGCCATACGCCTTGATTCATCCCCCAACCATGTAATAACACCAGCTCATTTTGCATTTTTTATAACCTTGCTCCAAACTTAGCACTCATAATAGCGTTTGAGGGAATGAATGCAATGACTGCTTTTCATCAATGTTTTCAACAGCTGGGCGATTGGTTTTTTCCTTCTTTTTGTGTGCAATGCCAAAGTATTATCCGTACCAAACATAGTTTATGCGAACATTGTTTAGCTGATTTGCCGCTATTAGATATAACCACACATGCTAATTTACTGTATCGCCCAGATGTGGTTGAGTTATTTCCTGATTGCCAATTCGATTACCTGTTCGCTTGCGCGTGGTATCGTCCCCCTTTTGATGGTTGGCTCACGCAACTTAAATTTAGTAACCAGATTCATTATAAAAACGCATTGTCGTTAATTATTAGCCAACAACTGACTGTTAGTAAAAAAAATAGCGAAATATGGCCAGATTTATTTATTATTTTACCTCTACATCAGCAGCGTTTTTTAAAGCGAGGCTTTAACCAAGTATCACAATGCTGGTTGCCATGTTTAGTAAATGAAAATATTGATTCTCAGAGTTTACAGCGTACAAAGAAAACCAAAGCACAGTCATCACTTAGCAAAGCTAAACGAGTAAAAAACTTACATGGCGCATTTATATGTAATACCGATATGAGCGGAAAAACAGTTGCTATAATTGATGATGTGATGACAACAGGAGCAACTCTTAATGCAGCTACCGTCGCCCTTAAAAAGGCTGGTGCTAAGCAAGTTTGGGCATTTGTAACCTGCTTAACACCATTAGGACATTAATACTTAAGCTAATTAATCGGCATTCGCTCTAAATGTGTGACCAAAAAACAATGCATTGCTCAATAAACGACTGGTGCCGTACCAATAGCCCCTAAATACCGGATCATCTGTCATACCAATCACACTGCCACGACCATACGAATGTGCCACTAAACCAGCCGCTCCCGCTACTTGCTCAACATTCACATCATCGGTAAAGCCCGCTAGTAATGGCTTTTGCGTATACTGCAACACATTTACAAATGGTGCAGCCGACATTTCAAGTAACCAAGTACTATTTTTAAATACTGGTAAGGTGTCACGCTGTAATGAAAAAGTAAGTGGGTGCGTTAAATCGGCTTTAGTATTAAATATCGCTCCAGCAATACGTTGACGCCCAGCTAGATGATCTTTATCACCATAGTTTAAGCCATCCGTTTTGAAGGCGCTGGCAACATCTCGGCGTGATAAATAACTGGTTTTTAATAGTTGTTGATCGACTAAAAACTTAGCCCCACCTTTGTGACCCCAAATAACTCCACCTTTACGTACCCAAGTTTTAATTGCTATTTTGTCAGCATCTGAAAGCTTATTGTAATTTCCATGAGCCAAAACAATGTGACTGTAATCACTAAGTTCAAGATCACCAAAACGTTCCATTTCCACAATGGTAGGTGCCACACCAACAAAGCGATCTAAGTAATACCACACTTCACCTACTTCATATTGACTAGTCCCTTGGCCACCAACGAGTAATACTTTAGGCGCTTTAACTACCGCTAACGTCCGCGAGCCTAAATCGACACCCTTTGCCGTTAAGCCAGAAGTAATAGGCGTAATCGCAATACCAAACTCATTTTGTGCACTATTTAATAACGACACCCATTGCGGATTTTTTTGAATCCCAGCAGGAATAATAATACTACCCGCAGCAAATTCCTGTGTACTTGCAAGCGATTTAGCTGATAACGGGCTGAGCGCCACACGAGCTTGCACACCTTGCTGTAATAATTTATTAAGCATTTTCGGAGCTAAATAATTATCCCATTTAAAGCCAAACGCATACTGTGCATCTAACGCAGCAAATTGTGGTTTTTCAGGCTGTTGCCATGCATTTTTACTAACGTCTAAGCCCCAGCCACTTTTGATTGCTGCAAACTCCAAGTTAAAAGCATGGGCTAACGTCCAACCGGATACATCATAAAAAGTGTTATCAACAAAACGCTTTTGCTCACTAAAAATGGCTTTAACTAAGCGATATTGCGGCTGGGCTAATGGCACAAAATAACTTTTCGCAGAAAAATTCTTACCATCCGCTTTTACTGCTTTATTAAGTGGATAAGCTTTGATCTGATGCTGTTTCAATAAATCTAAAAAAAGTGCGCTACGTGTTGTATCTGCACCGCCTTGCACTACATAACCTTTATCATCTTCATCATTAGCAAGCTCTATAGCATTATTGTAAAAACTAGCTTGGTAATCGAGTAATGCTTGGCGATTATCTATCGCAGCCTGAAATGTAGATAGGCTCGTAAGCAGCTGGTTTTTAATCGTAAATGCAAAACTCAGCGGTCCATTTATGGTTTCTTGCAGATGACCACGAGAACTTGCTTGCTCAAATAAAATACCCACACCACCATTTACATCTGGATAAGTTGAACCTTTGCCATAGTAAAAATCATCAAAGCTTTCTTCGGTAAAATATAACGCGTTGTGTTCATCCAATGTTTTAGCATGATAGTTACCTATTGCCTTCGTGAGACTGACATTTTCATCAGGGGTGATCGGATGCTTACGTGATGGAATACCTGGCTGAAAGAAAAAAGTGCTATTGGGACCCATTTCATGGAAATCAGTAAGAATATTGGGTTTCCAGTAATGAAACTTAGCAATACGAGCACGAGATTCAGGGTGTTGTAGCAGCAACCAATCACGATTTAAATCAAACCAGTAATGGTTAGTACGGCTACTTGGCCAGCTTTCAATATGCTCCCGAGTTTGTGGATCAGACGATAAGTTCATACCGCGATTACTATTCGCCCAATTCGCAAAGCGTGCTAAACCATCGGGGTTTAATGAAGGATCGAGTAAAATAACCGTGTTATTTAATAGCGTATCAATTTCTTTACCTTGCGCCGCAGCTAAATAATAAGCCACCAGCAAGGCTGAATTACTACCAGAAGATTCATTGCCATGAACGCTATAACCCATCCAAACGACCGCTGGCTGATCGGTTTCTTTGGCTTTTTCTGGATCGGCTAAACGCGCCAAGTGCGCCTTACGTGTTTGCTCCACATTCGCCAACTTATCAGCTGCGGTGATAGTTAGCATAACGAGCGGGCGCTGCTCATGGGTACGACCAATGACTTCAAAATTAATACGGTCACTTTTTTGTGCCAATATTTCCATATAACGAACGAGTTGATCATGACGTACGTGCCACTGCCCGACTTCATAGCCTAAAACCTGCTCTGGAGTGGGAATAGTTGGATCAAATTTCACATCATCATTGAAATAATATGAAAGCGGTTGTGCTAAACAAGAAAAGCTTAGCAATAGTGTAAAGATTGTTATTATCAAACGCATAGAAAACACTCAGTAAATGATCAATGTTTGCACGCTACCATTGCTTAAAATAGATGCCAAATTTTTACGCTCAACACTGGCGACAACGCGATGAGCGGAGTATGATAACCAGTATCCGAGTAATTTAGTCAAGTATAGTTGTTTTATGATTTCTATTTCCGAAACCGCACAATCGCATTTTGCAAAATTATTAGCTGACCAAGCTGAAAAAACAAATATTCGCGTATTTGTTGTTAACCCTGGCACATCACAAGCGGAATGTGGTGTATCTTACTGCCCTGAAGATGCAGTAGAAGCCACCGATATTCGTCTTCCTTTTAACGGCTTTGATGCTGTAGTTGACACAGAAAGCGCGCCATTTTTAGAAGAAGCTGAAATTGACTTCGTTACCGACAAAATGGGCACTCAGTTAACACTTAAAGCCCCCAATGCTAAAGCCCGTAAAATCGGTGATGACGCAGGACTTAACGAACGTATTCAACACATGTTAGAAACAGAGGTTAACCCTCAGCTTGCTAACCATGGCGGCCAAGTAAGCCTTGTAGAAGTAACTGCTGAAGGTATTGCTGTTCTTCAATTTGGCGGTGGCTGTAATGGTTGTTCTATGATCGATGTCACACTAAAAGAAGGCATTGAAAAAGAAATGATTGCTAAGTTCGATGAAATCACCGGTGTTGCTGATATTACTGATCACAAAGCTGGCGATCATTCTTACTATTAATAGTAGGCAGTCATGCTAAAGCCGCTGATATATCGCTTAGGTTCAGAGCCTAAGCTCAGTTTAAAGCGCTTTTTACGCGGCTTAGCACTGTTTGTGCTAGCCGTGATATTAATCACCCTCGGCTATTATAGCCACTACAGCTTACAAATCATCGGCTTAGTAATTTTAGCCATCGCACTATTCTTCGCTGCTTGGGGCTACTTAGGTATCTTTGCTAATCGCTTTTCGCAGGTATTAGACAGAAAAGATTCCCGTCCAGAAGAAGATCCTGATCTTTGGAAATAGTCAAAGCTCTAGGTTCTCTGAAAATACTGCCATGAAAAAGCACTCATCAACAATACCTATTTAATTTGTCTTACTTTATTTCAGTTGTTGCGGGAGCCTGAGTTTATGGAGAGCGAACCGACGACCTTCGGGTTATATAGCAACATCAAGATCTTCACTGAATTTCAGGCATAAAAAACACTCATATAGAGTGTCTATTCATTCTTAATTTTTATTTTAGTTGGTTGCGGGTGCCAGTGTTTATGGAGAACGAACCGACGACCTTCGGGTTATATAGCAACATCAAGTATTCACTGAATTTCAGGCATAAAAAAACACTCATATAGAGTGTCTATTCATTATTACTTGATTTCAGTGGTTGCGGGAGCCTGAGTTTATGGAGAGCGAACCGACGACCTTCGGGTTATATAGCAACATCAAGATCTTCACTGAATTTCAGGCATAAAAAAACACGCTTTAGGCGTGTCGATTCATTATTACTTGATTTCAGTGGTTGCGGGAGCCAGAATTTATGAAGAACGAATCGATGACCTTCGGGTTATGAGTAGCCCAATTTTTGCACTCACTGAATTTTAGACATAAAAAAACACTCATATAGAGTGTCGATTCATTATTACTTGATTTCAGTGGTTGCGGGAGCCAGAATTTATGAAGAACGAACCGACGACCTTCGGGTTATGAGTAGCCCAATTTTTGCACTCACTGAATTTTAGACATAAAA